>JBOGIC010000267.1:0-4296 GCA_050744985.1 Acidimicrobiales bacterium | reverse complement strand
CCGTCGTGCAGCGTGCGCGCCACCTCCTCGCGGGCCCGGGCGGCGGAGATCTCCCGCTCGGCCCGGCGCAGGAGGCGGGCCAGGTAGCCGCCGGCGAACCCGCCCAGGGCGTAGAAGACCGTGGTGTTGACGAGGGACAGCACCCGGCCACCCGAGTCGATCTCGGCCCCGTTGACGAGGACGGCCCCGGTGCGCGCCAGCCCGATCGCCACGCCGGCGATGGCGCCCGGGAACGGCCCGAAGGCCAGCCCGCAGGCGAGGATCCCGGCCAGCGGCCACACCGAGCCCAGCGACTGGGACGTCGAAAAGGCGTGGCCCTCGCCGTAGGCCCACCCGTCGCACAGCACCAGCGCGGCGCCGACCGTCAGCTCGGCCAGCACCGGGCCGGCCCGCAGCAGCTCCGGGTAGCGGCTGCGCAGCAGCACGGTGTCCGCGGCGGTGACCGCGAGGGCGAGGCCGACGAGCGTCACCGCCAGCCACGGCCGGGTGATGTCGTCCCGGGAGACGACCAGCACGGCGGCCATCCACAACCAGGCGCCCCACCGGAATACCGCAAGCCCCTGGAGCATTGATCGTTCTATAGGAGCAAGCGTACGGCGGGGGGGTTAGCACCACCATGGAAAGAGGCCAGCCAGCCACCTTTACCCGGCACCCGCGCGTGCCGACAATGACGTCATGAGCAGTCGTGCCGCGCGCCACCAACTGAAGCCCAACAAGCTCGCCCTCGGTCTGGCCGCGGGCACGTCGGCGGCGCTGTGCACCGCCGCCTTCACCGGATACGACCTTGGCCCCGTCGAGGTCGGGGGAGCCATCGCCGTCGCCGGCGCCATCGGCGTCATCAGCCTCCACAGCACCCGGCCCGAGCGCCCGCAGCCCTACGTCTCGAAGCCCGTGCACTCGGCCGCCGCCGGGCCGCGGATCATGGCCCCCAAGGCGCACACCCACGTCGCCCACGCGGCCCACAAGACCGACGCCGCGTAGCTCCGTCCGCTAGTTCAGCCGGGCGCGCAGCGCTACGGCTTCGGCGAGCAGCGAATCGGCTTGCGCGGGAATCACCTCGGCCAGGTCCTCGAGGGCTTCCGCCGCCTCCACGAACTGTCCGGTCGAGCCGAGCACCCGCGCCAGGTCGCGGCGCTCGAGCGCGGGGGTGCCCGGGATCGACAGCCGGAGGGCGAAGACCCACGCCAGCCCCTCGAGGTTGCCCCGGGAGGCGTAGATCGCCTTGAGGTTGGACAGCATCCGGCCCAGGATCTCCCGCGGCCCGACCGGGTCGAGGTAGGAGCGCAGGAACGGTGTGCTGGCGCCGTTCACGACGTGGAAGCGCTGCTCGCACGCCTCCACGTCGAGCACGCGGCCGTGCCCGAACGGGTCGACCCACACCGGCGGATCGGTGAGGTGCTGGAGCAGGAAGTGCCCGGGCATGCCGACGCCGGCCAGGGGGACGCCGAGCCGCCGGCCCACCTCCATCCCGAGCACCGACAACGTGATCGGGAGCCCGACCCGCCGGCGCACGACCTCGTTGAGGAAGGAATTGGCCGGGTCGTAGTAGTGCTCGACATCGCCGCTGAAGCCGAGGTCGTCGAACAGGTACCGCCGCCACCCGTCGAAGGTCGGCTCCGGACAGCCCGCCGCCAAGGTGTCGAGGGCGCCGAGCTCGGCGTCGAGGTCGAGGTCGGGGTAGGCGTGGGCGGCAATGAGCAGGGCGGCCTCGTCCAGCCTCACGTCGGGCTCGGGCCGCTGCACCAGTTCGGCGAACCGGGCGGTCGGCTCCTCCACTACCGCCAGGGTAGTGGGGGATCGCTACGATCCCGTCCATGGCCAGTGCTTCGCCTTCACCGACCCCCAATCCCAATGCCATGAAGTTCACCCTGGACACGAAGGTGCCCCAGACGATGAACTTCGGCAGCGCCGACGCCGCCGCCGGCAACGCCTTCGCCGAGGCGGTGTTCGCGACCGACGGGGTGGTGCAGGTGTTCGGTGTCAACGACTTCGTCACTGTCACCCGCCGCGCCGGCGCCGACTGGGACCCGATCATCGCCGCCGTCAAGGACGCCGCCGCCCAGCACCTGTAGAACCCACCGTTCTTGTAAACCTCAGCCACCGAATCGGTGGCTGAGGCTTACAAGAACGAGAGGCGGTCCGCCGGCACGGGCGGCGAGAAGAAGTATCCCTGGCCGAACCGGCAGCGGAGCCGGCGGAGCTGGGCGTACTGCCGTTGGCTGTTCACGCCTTCGGCCACGGCGTCCAGCCGCAGCGTCTCGGCCAGCTTGATCACCGCCCGGGCCAGGGCCGATTCGTGCGGGCCCTGGGCCACGCCGTCGATGAACGACTTGTCGACCTTGAGGATGTCGACGGGCAGGTGGCGCAGGTAGCCGAGCGACGAGTAGCCCGTCCCGAAGTCGTCGATGGCGATGCGCACGCCGAGGTCGCGCAGCTGGGCGAGCCGCACGCGGGTGGTGTCGATGTCCTCCATGAGCATGCTCTCGGTGATCTCGAGCACGAGCTGACCGGGCGGGAGGCCCGCGGCCTCGAGCACGCCGGCGACGTCGTCGGCCCACTGTTCCTGGCGGAACTGGCGGGCGGACACGTTCACGCTCACCCGCATGGCCGGGTGCCCGCACCCGTTCTGCCACAGCGCGCCCTGCCGGCACGCCTGCTCGAGCACCCACCGGCCCAGGGGGACGATCAGCCCGCTGTCCTCGGCGGCGCCGATGAAGTCCTGCGGATGCAGCAGGCCGCGGCTGGGATGCTCCCAGCGCACGAGCGCCTCCACTCCGACGACCGCCTTGGCGTCGAGGTCGACGATCGGCTGGTAGTGCAGCCGGAGCTGGCCTTCCTGGATGGCCGTCCGCAGCTCGTGCTCCACCGACAGCCGCAGGCTCGCGTCGACCCGCATGGACTCGTCGTAGACGGCGACCTCGCCGTACCCCCGCTCCCGCGCCCGCTCCCGGGCGACCTCGGCATCCCGGAGGAGCTGCCCGGCCTCGACTCCTTCCGACGGGGCCAGGGCGATGCCCATGCTCGGGGTCAGCGCCACGTCGCGGCCCTCGACGGTGAACGGCTCGCGGAAGGCGGTGAGGAGGTCGGCGACCACCGCCATCGTCTCCTCCTCACCGGCCACGTCCTCGCAGACGACGGCAAACTCGTCCCCGGCGACCCGCCCGACGGTGTCGCCCGAGCGGGCGGCGGTCTGCAGCCGCCCGGCCACCGCCACCAGGAGGGCGTCACCGGCGCTGGGCCCGTAGGTGTCGTTGACCATCTTGAAACGGTCGAGGTCGACGGCGATGACCGCCACGGACTGCCCGCGCCGGCCCGAGCTGGCGAGCGCGTGCTCGAGCCGGTCCCGGATGAGCAGCCGGTTGGCCAGCCCCGTCAGCGTGTCATGCAGCTGGTCCCGCGGCATCGCCCGGGCCTCCCGGAGGACGAACGCGTGCGGGCCGGCGCGGGTGACCTCCAAGACCAGCCGGGCGCCGTCGCCCCGGACACCGCGCACCTCGCCGGCGGCCTCCGAGATCGCCGGCAGCACATCGGCGACGCGTTGGCCGGGCAGCCCTCCCGGCGGGTAGCCCAGCAGGCGCTCGGCGGCGCGGTTGGCGGCGACGATCGACCCCGACTCGTCGGTGGCGACGACGGCGTCGCGCACCGCGCCGGCGAGCAGCCGGAACCTCCGGTCGGCCCGGGCCCGCTCCTCCACCCGCGCCAGTTGCCCGGCGACGTGGCCCAGCACGGCGGCGAGCTCGTCGTCGGGGGCCGCGCCGTCGACCGTGAACGCGAGCCAGGCGACGACCTCGCCGCCCAGCGCCACCGGGAACCGCAGCTCCGGGCCGTCCAAGTCCTCGCCCGCCCCGGCCAGGCGCCCGCCGGGCCACCCGGTGACGGCGCAGACCTCCGGGATCAGCCGCGCGGCGCCGTCCGCGAGGGTCGATGCCTGTTCCGCCGCCCGCGCGGCGCGCTCCAGGAGCCGCAGGTAGGCGCTTCGGCCGGACATGGAGAAACCAGGATGCCTCAATCCCGGGGGCTTCGCCGCCACGCAGGCCGCCATGGCGTTCGGGCCACGCAGGCCGGCCCCCGGCGCCGTTACGCCTTGGTGAGGTACAGCTGGAACTCCATGACCCCCCGATCCTCGACCGACGCCACAACCGGCGCGGTGGGGGCCGTGATGCCGAAGTCGGCGAAGGCCACCGGCGCGCTCCCGACGAGCACCAGCACGCCGTTCTGCAGGGTCGCGTCGATGTCGATCGTCGTCGGCTTGGTGACGCCCTTGATCGTGAGGTCGCCGGTCGCCTTGACCGTGAT
>JBOGIC010000266.1:0-9595 GCA_050744985.1 Acidimicrobiales bacterium | reverse complement strand
ACCTCACCATGCTGGCGACGTCGACGGTGCCGCTCGAGTCCGAGACCGACGCCCGCAAGGTGCTCAAGGTCATCGACGCCCTCGAGGACCAGGACGACGTCCAGGCCGTCTACGCCAACTTCGACATCCCCGACAGCGTGCTGCAAGCGGTCGAAGCCATTTAACCCGCGCCATTGGGGCTCTGCGACCCCTGTTCTGCAAACTAAACCGGAGGTCCGCCACTCCGCCTGAACCGTCGGCTACCCTCCAAACGCATGTTCGTGTTGGGGATCGACCCGGGGATCTCGCGGTGCGGCTACGGCTGCGTGGAGGCGAACGGGCGCGGGGGGCGGGCCGTGTCGGTGGGTGTGCTCACGACCCCGCCCACCGACCCGCTGCCGCAGCGGCTTGCCCAGCTGGGCACCGATCTCGAGGCGTTGCTCGCCGAGTTGCGGCCCGACGCCGTGGCCGTGGAGCGGCTGTTCTTCCAGGTCAACGCGCGCACGGCCATGGCCGTCGGGCAGGCCAGCGGGCTCGTACTCGCGTCGGCGGCCCGGGCCGGCTGCGAGGTCGCCCAGTACACGCCCAACGAGGTGAAGGAGGCCGTCGCCGGTTACGGCGCCGCTCCCAAGGCGCAGATGCAGCGGATGGTGCAGGCGCTGCTCGGGCTGCCCGAGCCGCCGCGCCCGCCTGATGCCGCCGACGCTCTCGGCCTCGCCCTCTGCCACATCGCGTCGGCCCCCCTCCGGGCCCGGCTCGCGGGGCGTGCGCCGGTGAGCGGCCCGGGAGGCCGCTCCCAGCCAACAGTTACAGGGCGGCCTCGGGAGGAGGTCGACCTGTGATCGGGTCGCTGCGGGGCCGGGTCGTCGACCGCACGCCCAAGGGCGAGATCGTCCTCGACGTGCACGGTGTCGGCTACCGGGCGCAGGTCGCGCCCCGCACCCTGGCCGCCCTCGGCACGCTCGGCACCGAGGTCGTGCTCCATACGCACCTGCACGTCCGGGAAGACGCGCTCAGCCTGTTCGGCTTCGCCACACGGGAGGAGCGCGACTGCTTCGAGGCGCTCATCGGGGCCCGGGGGGTCGGGCCGTCCCTGGCCCTGGCCATCCTGTCGGTCCACAGCCCCGTGGAGCTGGCCCGCCTCCTCGCCGACGGCGACATCGACGCCCTCATGCTCGTGCCGGGCGTCGGCCGCAAGACGGCCACCCGGCTGCTCGTCGAGCTCAAGGCGCGCCTCGACGTGCCCGATCTCGGCGCCGACCTGCCCGCCGGCGACACCGCGCCGAACCGCGCCGATCTGCGCATCGCCCTGGCCGGGCTCGGCTACGGGCCTGAGGAGGTCGGCCCGGTCCTGCGGGAGCTGCCCGCCGAGGGTGACGTCGAGGAGCTGCTCCGGGCCGCGCTCAAGCTCCTGGCGGCCGCGCGGTGAGGAACGAGCTCCTCGACGCGGGCTCGGGCCCCGAGGAGCAGGCGGCCGAGGCCAGCCTCCGTCCCCGCCAGCTGGCGGAGTTCGTCGGGCAGGCCCCGTTGCGCCAGCACCTCGACATCCTCCTCGAGGCCGCCCGGCGCCGCGGTGAGGCCGTCGACCACCTCCTCTTCGCCGGTCCGCCCGGGCTCGGCAAGACCACCCTGGCCGGCATCGTGGCCCAGGAGCTGGGTGTCCCCCTGCGGGTCACGTCGGGCCCCGCCCTCGAGCGGGCCGGTGATCTCGCGTCGGTGCTGACCAACCTCGACGAGGGCGAGGTGCTGTTCATCGACGAGATCCACCGCCTCAACCGAGTCGTCGAGGAGGTCCTGTACCCGGCGATGGAGGACTTCCAGCTCGACATCGTCATCGGGCGGGGGCCGTCGGCGCGCTCCATCCGCCTCGACCTGCCCCGCTTCACGCTGGTCGGCGCCACGACGCGCACGGGGTTAATCACCGGGCCGCTGCGCGACCGGTTCGGATTCGTGGCCCGGCTCGACTACTACGACCCCGCCGAGCTCGAGGCCATCGTCCGCCGGGCCGCCGGCATCCTGGCCGTCGCCATCGACGCCGCCGGGGCCGAGGAGATCGCGCGCCGCTCTCGCGGTACCCCCCGGATCGCGAACCGCCTGCTCCGGCGGGTGCGCGACTTCGCCGAGGTGCGCAGCGACGGGCGCGTCACCGGGGACACGGCCCGGGCCGGGCTCACCCTGTTCGAGGTGGACGACGTCGGGCTCGACAAGGTCGACCGGGCGATCATCGGCGCCGTCTGCCAGCGGTTCGGCGGTGGGCCCGTCGGCTTGTCGACGCTGGCGATCAGCGTCGGCGAGGAGCCCGAGACGGTCGAGGACGTGTACGAGCCGTTCCTCCTCCAGTTGGGCCTGCTCAAGCGCACGCCCCGTGGCCGTGTCGCCACACCGGGCGCCTGGGCCCACCTCGGACTGAGCGCGCCGGATGTGCGGCCGCCGGGCCTGTTCCCGTGACGGCCCGAAAATGGTTCCGAAACCCCTCGCGCTAACCTGACCGTCGGCTCCTCGGGAGCGAACGTCGCCATGCAACCTCTCCTCGCCCTCCTCGTCACGTTCGGCCTCATGTACGTGCTGCTCATCCGGCCTCAACAACGCCGGATGCGCCAGCACCAGGCCGTGGTGTCCTCCCTTCGCGCCGGTGACGAGATCGTCACCGCCGGCGGGATCTACGGCACCGTCCTGTCCGTCGACGACGAGACGATGGTGCTCGAGGTGGCGCCCGGGGTGGAGCTTCGGGTGTTGCGGGCGGCGGTCAGCCAGCGGGTCACCGTCGACGACGACATGGACGACGACGACATGGACGACGACGAGGACGACTCCGGTTTCATCGAGGGCGATGCCATCGCCGGTGACCACCCGGAGCTGAGCCCGGCCGACGAGAACGGCCGAGCCGGCGTCGCCGAGCCGGCCAAGAAGGAGGAGGAGAACTAGGTGCGCAAGCCCCTGGTGCTCTCACTGCTGTTCTCCATCGGCCTGGCGATCGCCCTCCTGGCCGTCACGATCGTCCAGAACGTCACGCCGCAACTCGGCCTCGACCTGCAGGGCGGGATCTCCGTCGTGCTCCAGCCCCGCACCAGCGTGCCGGCGAGCGTGCTCGACCAGGCCATCGAGATCATCCGGAGCCGCGTCGACGCACTGGGTGTGGCCGAGCCGGAGATCAGCCGCCAGGGGTCCAACGTCATCGTGTCGCTCCCCGGGGTGAAGGACCGCGAACGGGCCCTCGAGCTGATCGGCACGACGGCCCAGTTGTATTTCCGGCCCGTCATCCAGACGCTGCCCGCCAGCGAGTCGGCCACCGCGTCGACCACCACCACGACCCCCAGCACGACGGTGGCCGGCAGCACCGACACGTCGGTGCCGGCGTCGACGACGACCACCACCATCGACCCGACCAAGACGACCCCGCCCGAACAGGACACCCCGGAGAACCAGGTCGTGCTCCCCGAAAAGGACGAGAACGGCAGCGTCATCGCCCGGTACCTGCTGGGGCCCGCGGAGGTCAACGGCCAGGCCCTGTCGTCGGCCCGGGCCACCGTGGAGCCCACCACCGGCGCGTGGGACGTCGAGTTCAGCCTCACGCCCAGCGGCACCAAGCAGTGGAATGACATGGCCGCCAAGGTGGGCCAGGGCAACCAGATCGCCATCGACCTCGACGGCGTGGTGAAGTCGGCTCCCCGCCTCGACACCACCGACTTCCCCGGGAAGGGCCGCATCACCGGCAACTTCACCCAGCGCGAGGCCAAGGACCTGGCGCTCGTGCTCCGCTACGGCGCCCTGCCCGTGCAGCTCGACCGCCAGACCGTGCAGACGGTGTCCGCCAGCCTGGGCAAGGACTCGCTGCGGGCCGGCATCGCCGCGGGCCTCGTCGGCCTCGGCCTGGTGATCCTGTACATGATCCTGTACTACCGGGCACTCGGGATCGTCGTGCTGCTCGGCCTCATCCTCACCGGCTGCTACATGTACGCGATCATCTCGCTGCTGGGGAAGACGGGCTTGGCCCTCACCCTCGCCGGCGCGACCGGCATCATCGTGTCGGTCGGCGTCACCGTCGACTCCTATGTCGTGTATTTCGAACGCCTCAAGGACGAGATCCGGGCGGGCAAGACGGTGCGATCGTCGGTCGACCGCACGTTCTCGCGTGCCTACCGCACCATCCTGGCCGCCGACGCCGCATCCTTCATCGGCGCCGTCGTGCTGTACATGCTCAGCGTCGGGTCGGTGCGCGGCTTCGCGTTCTTCCTCGGCCTCTCGACGCTGCTCGACGTGTTCCTCGCGTACTTCTTCACCCGGCCCATGGTGATCCTGCTCGGGCGCAAGCGTATGTTCACCGAGGCGCGCTGGCTCGGGGTCGCCCGGGGCCTGGCCGCGCCCAAGACCGAAGAGCCCCTCGTGAAGACCCCGGCGTGACGATATGAGCCAGCAACTCGACGACCATCCCAAGGCCACCCTCCGGCACCGCCTGTACCACGGCGAGACCAATTTCGACTTCGTCGGCCGGAGCCGGGTCTGGTTCGCGATGTCGGGGGTCGTGATCCTCGCCGGCATCCTGTCGCTGTTCTTCCAGGGCCTCAATTACGGGATCGACTTCAAGGGCGGCACGTCCTGGGAAGTGCAGGCGTCCGGGGTGTCGGTGAGCGAGGCCCGTGACGCCCTCGGGCCGCTGGGGCTGGGCGACGCCAAGATCCAGATCCGCGGCGCCGACATACTCCACGTGCAGGCCGGCACCGAGAACCCCGAGAACCTGGCCCGGACCACCCAGAGGCTGGCCGAGCTGGGCAACACCGACCCGGGTTCCGTGAGCGTCAACGACGTGGGCCCGTCGTGGGGCAAGGCGGTGACCGACAAGGCCCGCACCGCCCTGATCGTGTTCTTCGTCCTCATCAGCATCTACATCTCGATCCGGTTCGAGTGGAAGATGGCGGTGGCGGCCCTCGCCGCCGTCGTGCACGACATCCTCATCACGGTCGGCGTCTACTCCCTGTCGCGTTTCGAGGTGACGCCGGCCACCGTGGTCGCCTTCCTCACGATCCTCGGGTATTCGCTCTACGACACGATCGTGGTGTTCGACAAAGTGCAGGAGAACGCCAAGGGACTGTCCGCGCAGCGGCGCATGACCTACTCCGACACGGTCAACCTGTCGATGAACCAGGTGTTGATGCGCTCGCTCAACACGTCGCTGGTCGCCATCCTCCCCGTGCTCTCGCTGCTCGTCGTCGGGGCCGGCATCCTGGGCGCCGTCACGCTGAAGGATTTCGGTCTGGCCCTGCTGATCGGCCTGCTGACCGGCGCGTACTCGTCGATCTTCATCGCGTCGCCGATCCTGGCCAAGCTCAAAGAGCGCGAGCCGCAGTACGCCAGCATCCGCCAGCGCGTGCAGTCGAAGGGGGGGTCGGCCCTTCTCACGCCCGCCGCCGCGGCCGCCATGGCTGGCGGCGCGGCGCGTCCGTCCGACAGCGGTGGCGCCTCGAAGGCGCGCGGAAAGCGGTCGGCGGTCGAGGATGACGACCTCCTGATTCCCGCCGCCAACGAGAGTCCCGGTGACGGCGTCCAGGCCACCCCGGCCGGGCGTCCGAAGCCGTCGTCCGGCGTCGCCAAGCCGCGCCCGTCCTCCGGCGGCGGCCGTCCTGCTCCCCGACCCCGCAAGAAGGGCAAGCGCCGCTAGCGCGCGAGCGGGTTGTTCGTTGGCGGTCGCGTAGTGCGTTCGCGTCATTAGGTCGCCGTTGGCGCGTTCGACCCTTGGCCGGGGGAGTGGGAAGGCCGAACATCCGATGGGATGAAACGCGGTCCGTACCGGGTGGCGCTGGTCTTGGGAGGGCTCGGGATCCTCGCGCACTACCTGCTCATCCCCCAGGACTGGCGGTTCGTGTCCTACGACGTGGTCGAGGTGTGCATCGGCGTCTCCATGGTGGGAGGGATCCTGCACTTCCGGCCCCGACCGGCGCGCCCGTGGTGGCTGCTGGCGACGGGCCTGGGTCTGCTGATTGCCGGCGACCTGGTCTTCAACGCGTTGACCGAGATCACCGGCTCGGAGGTCTTCCCGTCGGTGGCCGACGCCCTCTACCTGGCGAGCTACGTGGCCCTGTCGTTGGGCGTGACCGACATCCTGCGGAGCCGCCGCCATAAGCGTGACCGCACGGCGTTGCTCGACGCTCTGCTCGTCACCGTCGCGGCCGGGGCGTTGACGTGGGTGTACCTCGTCGACCTCGACATGTACGGCGACGTCTCGCTGCTCGAAAGCCTCATCTCGGCCGCGTACCCGGTCGCCGACATCCTTCTCCTGGCATTCCTGGTACGGCTCCTCGTCGCGCCCCACCAGGGGTCGGTCTCCGAGCGCATGCTCGGACTTGGGATCGGGCTGCTGCTGGTCGCCGACACGGTCTACGCCCGTCTGGTGCTGACCGAGTCCTACGGGATCGGCTCGTGGCTGGACGTCCTCTACCAGTCGTCCTACCTCTGCATCGCGCTGTCCGCGCTGCATCCCAGCATGCTCCGGCTCTGCGATCCGGACCCGTCCTACACGACCCCGTCACGGTCGCGGCTGTGGTTGGTGGCGACGATCGCGTTGATCCTGCCGGCGTTGGCGGCGGCGGAAGTGCTCGACGACGACCTCGACCACGCCTTCATCCTGGGCGCCACGGCGGTACTCGCCATGTTCCTCCTGACCATGCGCACGGGCGTCCTCAACCGCACGCTCGCCGCCGCCCTCGATCGTGAGCAGGAGGCGCTCGACCGCGAACGGGTCCTCCGCGCCATGGGGACCACGCTCGTGGCCACGCCGGATCGCCACGGCGTGTGCGATGCCGCCGTCGACCACGCCCGGCGGCTGGCCGGCGCCGACGCCGAGGCTGTCCTGTTCCTCGGCGACGAACGCCAGCTCGCCGTCGCCGCCACGCCGCAGTTGAAGGTGATCTGCGGGCGGGTGCTGCACCTGGGTGACGTGCCCGCCAACCTGCAGGCCCACCTCACGACGGGTCGGACCGTGGTGGTCGAGCCCGTCGCGACAGGCAATCTGCTCGCTCCCTTTCCCGAGCTGCCGGTCGGACAGCCCGTCGTCCTGGCGCCGTTGACGAGCGGTGGGCGACCGGCCGGGACGCTGCTCGTCACCGTGCCGGCGGACCGGTCCGACCACGAGCGCCTGCCGGCCTCCTTCGAAGCCTTGGGCTCGACGGTGTCGCTGGCGCTCGAGGCCTGCGACCTGGCGGAGAAGCTCCTCGACTCCCGCAGCGAGCAGCGATTCGGTGCCCTCATCCGCCACTCGTCCGACATCGTGGTCGTCCTCCGGGAGAACGGCACGGTCCGGTTCCTGAGCCCCTCGGTGACGCGCATCATGGGCTGGGACGTCGAGGCGCTGCTCGACCGTCATGTGGCCGAGCTCGTGCACCCCGGCGACGTCGAGCGCCTCGGTGACGCCCTCCGCCGGCTGGTCTCCCACCCGGGCGCACCGGTGCCCGTGCAGTACCGGCACCGCCACCGCAACGGCTCGTGGCGAACCCTCGAGGCGTTCGCCGTGAACATGCTCGAGGACCCCGCCGTGGGTGGCATCCTCGTCAACGTCCGCGATGTGACCGATCGCGTCCGCCTGGAGACCTCGCTGCGGGCCAGCGAGCTTCGCCTCGAGCGCCAGGTCGAGGAGCTGCAGGAGCTCGACCGCATCAAGGGCGACTTCGTCTCGACCGCGTCGCACGAGCTGCGCACACCGCTGGCCAGCATCCTCGGGCAGCTCGAGCTCCTCAACGATGGCGACCTGGGGCCGCTCAGCGGCGACCAGATGCGCAGCCTCGGCGTCATGGAGCGCAACGGCCGCCGGCTCCTGAACATGATCGAGGACCTCCTCACCCTGTCTCGCGTGGAGGTGACGGGCGTGCAGGTGCGGCCCGAGGCGACCGACCTGCGGGCCCTGGTGGAGGACGTGGCGGCCGCGGTGCGGCCCGTGGCCGAGGCCCGCCCGGTCGCGTTCGCCCTCGACATCGACCCGGCCCTGAGCAGCGCCGACCTCGACCGGTCACAGATCGAGCGCGCCCTGCTCAACGTCGTCGTCAATGCCGTGAAGTTCACCCCGCCCGGCGGGTCGGTCGAGTTCCGGGCGACGGCGGTGAACGGCGACGTGACGTTCACGGTCGCCGACACCGGTATCGGGATTCCCCACGACGAACAGGACCGCGTGTTCACCCGCTTCTTCCGCTCGTCGCTCGCCACCAAGCAGGCTATCCAGGGGAGCGGTCTCGGGCTCGTCATCGCCAAGACCATCGTGGACGCGCACGGCGGCACGATCGACGTCGTCTCCAGCGAGGGGGAGGGCACGGTCGTGACCGTCACGGTGCCAGTGCGGGCTCGCGTGCCCGCGACGGCATCCCCTCCACCGGACAAGCGGCCTGTACCGTAGGTGGATGGCCGACACGGGGTGGCTCAAGGAGCGCATCCGCGACATCCCCGACTTCCCGAAACCCGGCATCGTCTTCAAGGACATCACACCCCTCCTGGCTGATCCCGACGCCCTCCGCGTCACCGTCGATGCCTTCGCCGAGCACTTCGCCGACCGGCGCGTCGACAAGGTGGTGGGCGTCGAGGCCCGTGGGTTCATCCTCGCCGCCCCGGTCGCCTACCGGCTGGGGGCGGGGTTCGTGCCTGTGCGCAAAGCGGGGAAGCTGCCGTGGCAGATCGAGCGGGAGGAGTACGAGCTCGAGTACGGCACCGACCTGCTCGAGATCCACCGCGATGCCGTGGGGGCCGGCGACGAGGTGCTGATCGTCGACGACGTGATCGCCACGGGCGGCACGGCCGTCGCCACGTGCCGGCTGATCGAGCGGCTGGGCGCGACAGTCGCCGGCATCGGGTTCGTCATAGAGCTGACCTTCCTGGACGGCGGGGCCAAGCTGGATGGTCGGGACTTCATGTCGTTGATCGCCTACTAGGGCAAGAGCAGAGGGAGCTGACGTGCCGACCGTCGACCGGGTGCTTCCGTGGCGGAGGACCAACCCGCCCCTGAGCCGGCCGCCGGAGCTGGCGAGCCTCGTCGACAGTTACCGCGCCCGCCATGGCCGCGCGTCCACCCAGCGGATCTACCAGGCGTACGAGGTCGCGGCACGCGCCCATGAAGGCCAGGTCCGGGTGTCGGGCGACCCGTACATCCAGCACCCGGTGGCGGTGGCGACGATCCTCGCCGAGCTCGGCCTCGACGACGTGACGGTGGCGGCAGCCCTCCTCCACGACGCCGTCGAGGACACCAAGGTCACCCTCGACGACCTGAGGAACGAGTTCGGCCCCGAGGTGGCGGGCATGGTCGACGGCGTCACCAAGCTCGACCGCATCCGCTTCGACTCGCGCGAGGCCCAGCAGGCGGCGACCATGCGCAAGATGCTCGTGGCGATGGCCAACGACATCCGCGTGCTGCTGATCAAGCTGGCCGACCGCCTGCACAACATGCGCACGCTGGCCGCTCTCCCCGAGGCCAAGCAGATGCGCATCGCGCAGCAGACCCTCGACATCTACACGCCGCTGGCCCACCGGCTGGGCATCGCCGGCATCAAGTGGCAGCTCGAAGACCTCGCCTTCGCCACGCTCTACCCGAAGCGCTACGCCGAGATCGAGCAGATGGTGTCGCTGCGGGCGCCCGAGCGGGAGA
>JBOGIC010000265.1:0-4434 GCA_050744985.1 Acidimicrobiales bacterium | reverse complement strand
TCGAACCGGCCAGGCGGGGGTCGGCCCGTTCCTCGGCGGCGTAGCCGATGAAGGCGAACCCGAGGACGACGACGGTGAGCGCCAGCCCCGCCGGGAGCATCCACCACTTCCACGCCCCGGTCAGCAGGGCGTTGTTGGAGCTGGCGTTCGCCAGCATCATCCCCCAGCTCGCCTGGTTGGGGTCGCCGAGCCCGAGGAAGGCGAGGGCCGCCTCGGAGATGACGGCGGCATTGGCGACCCGGACGAACTGGGCGGCCGTGAGGGGCGTGAGGCGGCCGAGGATGTGGCGGCAGACGCACCGCATGCCGGAACCGCCCATCGCCCGGGCCGCTTGGACGTGCTGGTACTCCCGCACCTTCAGCACCTGCGCCCACAGCACCCGCGCCGGGCGGGCCCACGTGACGGCGCCGATGACGACCGCGGTGGTCACCAGGCTGCGCCCGAAGAAGGCGGCGAGGACCAGCACGAGCGGAAGGAACGGGAAGGCGAGGGTGACGTCGACCAGGCGCATGAGCACGGCCTCGGCCCACCCTCGCCGCCAGCCGGCGACCAAAGCCACGAGCAGGCCGACCGAGACGGCCAGGACGGCGGCCGCCACACCGATGGCGAGGGAGATGCGCCCGCCGTAGACCAACTGGGCGAAGAGGTCGACGCCGAGGTCGTCGGTGCCGAGCGGGTGGGCCAGGCTCGGGTGCAGGAGCGGAGCCCCGCTGGGGCGGGTCGGCGAGTGCCGGGCGACGAGCGGAGCGAAGACGGCGGCCAGGGTGGGGATGGCCAGCAGGGCGACGCCGGCCCGTCCGAGGGTGCGGCCGGGGGCGCTCACGTGACGGCTCCGGGACGGCGCACCCGCGGGTCCAGCAGCGGGTAGACGAGCTCGGCGATCAGGTTGGCGAACACGACGCCGACGGCGATGAGCAGGAACGCACCCTGGAGCACGGGGTAGTCCCGTGCGAGCACGCTCTCGTAGATGAGCCGGCCCAGGCCGGGATAGGCGAACACCGTCTCGACGGGGGCGGCGCCGCCGAAGAGGGCGCCGACGTTGAGCATGGCGACCGTGAAGACCGGCACCAGGGCGTTGCGCCGAGCGTGGCGCCGCACGCCCCGGCCGTCGAGGCCCTTGGCGGCGGCCATCGCCACGTAGTCCTCGCCCAGCTCCCCGACCGCCGACGACCGGGCGACGAGGAAGGCCGACCCGAGTCCCGCCAGCGTGAGCGCCGTGATCGGCAGGATCGCCCGGCGCGCCACCTCGACGACGAGGTCCCAGCCGCTCGTGCTGGCCGACGGCAGCGCTCCGAAGACCGGCAACAGCCGCAGCGTGACCGAGAAGAGCAGCACGAGCAGGAGGGCAACGAAGAACGGTGGGAACGAGTCGAGCACCATCACACCGGTGAGGTTGCGCACGTCCGACGCCGTCCCCCGGCGCCATGCCGAACGGAACCCCAGGCCGGCGCCGATCATCGTCGAGACGACGACGGCCGAGCCGACGAGGAGCAGCGTCCACGGCAGCCGTTCGCCGAGCAGGTCGGTGACGGGGCGGCCGTAGCGGGTCGAGATCCCGAGGTCCCCGTGGGCGAGCCGGCTCACGTAGCGGGTGAACTGCTCCCACGTCGACCCGTCGAGCCCGTACGCGGCGGCCAGCGCGTCGCGCTGCTCGGCCGTGATCTTGGTCGACTGCTCGGCCGGGATGAGGAAGTCGATGGGGTCCCCGGGCGCCGCACGGGGCAGGACGAAGTTGAGGACGATGGCGACGCCGAGCACCAGCAGGGCGAGGGGCAGCGCCCGGGCGAGCTGGCGGGCGATGGGCTTGAACATGCCGCCACTCTCCGGCGCCCCGTTGCGTGGTCGTTGCACGCTCGTGGGGCCGATCGGGCCGCGATCCGCGCAACGGCCGTGCAAAGCGGGCGCGGAGGATGCCGGCATGACCACACGCATCCAACCCAAGACAACGTCCGTCCGCCGTTCCCTCGCGTCGCTGTTCATCGCCGGTTCGCTGCTCGCGGGCGTGGCGCCCGCGGCTGCCGCCGCCCAAGAGCCGGCGCCTCAGCCCACGCGGATCAACATCGCCACCAAGGCGTACGAGAACAACCTGACCCCGTTCACCCTGACCATGCTGAGCCTGCCCGACGTCCACGACACCGTGAACCTCATCTACGACACCCTGTTCTGGTCACAGGTCAAGGAGAACCCGGAGCCGTGGCTCGCCGAGCGGGCCGAGGCCTCGCCCGACCAGAAGGTGTGGACCGTGAAGCTGCGCCCCGGCCTTACCTGGCACGACGGGCAGCCGCTCACCGCCGAGGACGTGAAGTTCACCTTCGAGTACATGAAGCAGATCCCGAACGGGCGCTACACCCACCACGTGTGGGAGTCGCCGGTGTTCTCCGCGGCGCAGGTGCTCGACCCGCTCACGGTGCGCCTGACGTTCGAGGAGCCGGCGCCCACGTTCATGATCCTGCCCGGCGCCGACCTGCCCATCGTGCCCAAGCACGTGTGGCAGAACATCGCCCCGAAGGACGCCGTCAAGGCCACCGAGATGCTGCCCGTCGGCTCCGGCCCCTACCGGGTGACCGAGATCGTCCCCGACCAGCGCTACAAGCTGGAGGCCAACGCCGCCTACTTCAAGGGCAAGCCCAAGGTCGACGTGATCGACCTGACGATCGTCAAGGACCCGTCCGCCGCCTTCGCCGCCCTGCAGACCGGCCAAGTCGACTCGGTCACGCGCACCGTCCCGCCCGAGCTGTACGACCAGCTGTCCAACCAGGCCGGCATCAGCGTGATGAAGGGCACCCGTATGGAGTCGGCGCACATCCACTTCAACACGCTCAAGGCGCCGCTGTCCGACGCCAAGCTCCGCAAGGCCATGAGCCTGGCGACCGACAACAACGCCATCGTGCAGACGGTCCTCCTCGGTCACGGCCGCCCCGGCCGCGACGGCTGGATCCACCCCGACTCGGCCTGGGTCGATGGCGGTACGGGTCACCAGTACGACCCGGCCGTGGCCAACCGCAACCTCGACGCCGCCGGCTACACGCGTGACGGCGACGGCGTGCGGCGGACCCCGGACGGCAAGCGCATCGAGCTGAGCGTGTTGGTGGGCGCCAACGAGCCCCAGCAGCTGCGGGCCGCGCAGGTGATGTCGGCCCAGCTCGAGGCCATCGGCGTGAAGCTGAGCGTGGAGGCCATGGACCCGTCCGCCCTGCGCCAGCGCCGCAACACGGGCAACTACGACTCGTTCATCGCCAACCTCGAGTCGCACGCCCACGCCGACCCCGACGCCCTGTTCTTCTTCTTCCACTCGCCGCCGGCCAACAGCACGACGCCGGCGTCGTTCGGGGGCTATTCCAACCCCGCCTTCGACGCTCTCGGCGCCCAGGCCAAGGCCACCGTCGACACCCAGGCCCGCAAGGCCATGATCAACCAGATGCAGGCGATGTTCGCCGAGGACGCGCCGGCCCTGGTGCTGTACTACTCCGACGGCCTGTACGCCTACCGCACGGGCGCCTACGACGGCTGGATCTCCGACACCGGGCACGGCATCTTCACCAAGCGCTCGTTCCTGTCGGGCTACCAGTCGGCGGCGGCACCGGTCACCGGCGGCGACGCCCCGTCGACGGCGCCGTGGGCGGCTGTGGCCGTGGCCATCGTCGTCGTCGGTGGTGTTACCGGCGGGATGGCCATCCGCCGCCGCCGCAACGAAGCGGTCGCTGAGGAGGCCTGACCCCACCCCACCCCGTTCTTGTAAGGCTCAACCACCGTTCCGGTGGTTGAGCCTTACGAGAACGATCGCTGGGTCGCCAGCCGTCCCCGTGTGACAAAGGAGTCACGCAGTTCGACGGGGAGGCCGGCGGCCAGGCGGTCGAAGGCGACCCGAGCCGGCGCCGGGGGAGCGACCTCGGCGAGGAGAAGGTCCGAGCCGGTGGAGGCGGCCACGGTGGCCGCCTCCTCGGCGCGTCCGAGGTGGGCCAGGGCGAGGGCCTCGTACTTGCGGGACCGGCGCTGGCGGGACAGGTCCAGCAGCTCCTCGGCCTCGTCGGGCACGAGGCGGCACCGAACCTCGCGAAACCGCAGGTCGGCCCGCCACCGGAACGGCAGCCATCCCGACAGCAGCGGCTCGGCCTCGTCGATCAGCTTGGCCGCCCCCGGCTCGTCGCCGGCGAGCAGACGGCACTCCGCCGCCCCCAGCAGACCGTGCAGCTCCTGCTCCACCTGGAGGGACCCCGCGTGCACCTCGCGCGCCTCGTCGACGGCCTGCTCGGCGAGGTCCGCGGCCCGTGCGAGATCGCCACACTCTCGCCAGACCCACGAGAGGAGGGTGTCGGTGCGGGCGCGGTAGAAGCGCACCTCGTACTCCTCGAGCAGCCGGCGCTTGCGCTCCAGGGCCCGCAGGGCCCCGCCGAAGTCGCCGAGGTTGCCGCGGGCCAGCCCGGCGAAGAACAG
>JBOGIC010000264.1:0-4820 GCA_050744985.1 Acidimicrobiales bacterium | reverse complement strand
CGTCAACACCCAGCTCGACAACCGCGACGCGCACCGTCTCTACCTGCACCTGGGCTTCCGGGAGGAACCGAGCGGGCTGGCGGTGCTCCGGCTGGACCTCAGATGGGCGGGGGATTTCGGCCGTGCTGATGACGGCCGCGCTCGCGGCGCTCGCCGGCGTCGGGCCGGTCGCCTCAGCCCAGTCATTGCGTTCGGCCACGCAGGCGGCGCAGAGGGCGGGGCCGCGGCTCATGCTCGTGTCCCAGAGCACGACGGTTGGCACGGGCGGCGACTTCATGCTCCGGCTGCGCATCCTCAAGGCGGGGCTACCGGCGACGGCCGAGGTCGCGGTCACGGTCTACCGGGCCATCCAGAGCCGGTCGGACTTCGAGGCCACGCTGCAGGACCGCATCTCGCGGAGCGCCGTCGCCGCACCGTCGGTCTCCTCCGTGACCGGGCTCAACCCCGACGCCAACGGGGAAGGCTCCGTCCGGATTGCCGTGCGCGACCCCGGACTGGCGCCGGAGCCGGGCCGCATCGACCTCGGCGCCGATGTCAACGTCTTCCCCGTGCGCGTCGAGCTGCGCGAACGCGCCGGCACACCGCTCGAGCGCTTCGTGACGCACCTCGTGTACCTGCCCGGCACCCGCACCGGGCCGAAGTTGGCCATGAGCCTCGTCTTCCCGGTGCAGGCCGGGCCGGGCCTCCCGCCCGACGGCGAGCGCGAGGTGCCCGGCCTCGACGAGCTCGCGTCCTCGATCCAGGCCCTCGAGGCGGCGCGGAACCTGCCGTTCGCCATGGAGCCCTCGCCCGAGACCGTGCAGAGCCTGGCCGCCAGCGGCGAGGACCGGGGCAGCAAGGCCGTCGAGGCGCTCCGCCGCCTGGCGACCGACCACGCCGTGATCGGGTCGACCTACGTGCCCCTGAGCCTGCCCTCGCTCCTCGCGCCCGGGCTCGGCGACGAGCTCACCGCCCAACTCGCCCACGGCACGTTGGTCCTCGGCGACACGCTCGGCGCGCGTCCCGACGCCCGGACCTGGATCGAGCGCCGGCCGCTCGACCCGGAATCGGTGGACGAGCTGGTGCGCCGGGGCGTCGAGCGGTTCGTCTCCCTCGACGCCGTGCTCGACGCCGTCCCCGACCTCGACCTCACGCTGAGCCGGCCGTTCGTGCTGGCCGGCCGCGAGGAGGACCTGCCCGCCGCCGCCGCCGATGCCGGCCTGGCCGCCCACTTCAACAAGGAGCCCGACCAGGTGCTGCAGGCCCAGCACCTGCTGGCCGACCTCGCCGTGCTGTGGCTCGACGAGCCCGGATCGGACCGCCGCGGCGTGATCGCCATACCGCCGCCCGAGTGGCGGGCGAACCGGGCGTTCATGGACACCCTGGCGGCCGGCCTCGCTGCCCACCCCGTGGCCGAGGCCACAAGCCTCGACACGGTCTTCTCGGTGGAGCCGGCGACGACGTTCCGGGGCACGACGCTGGTGCGCCATCCGGCCAAGGAGCCCCTCGCCGAGATGGGCGAGGTGGTGGCCGAGCTGCGCGCCGCCCGCAAACGCCTGGTGTCGCTGGGCACGGTGCTGGACGGCTCGACCCCCGGCTCGACGCTGCTCGAGGAACGCCTGCTCACGGCCGAGTCCGCGCTCGTGGACGGAGCCCGCGCCCGTCACGCCTACGTCGCCGCCGTCGAGGCCGGCATCAGCGACTTCCTCGGTTCCATCGAGATGCCGCGCAACCGCTCGATCACCCTGACCGCCCGGCAGGGCCAGATTCCGGTGACGTTCCAGAACCGGACCGGCACGCCCGCCAAGGTCGTGGTGACCGTCGAGAGCGACAAGCTCGAGTTCCCGGGCGGTGACACGCGGCCCATCGAGCTGGCGCGGCGGAACACCACCGAGCGCTTCCCGGTCCTCGCGCGCACGTCGGGGGCGTTCCCCCTGCGCATCACGCTGCACTCCCCCGACGGAAACCTGGTGATCGACCAGGCCCGGTTGACGGTCCGCTCGACCGCCGCGTCGCGGGTGAGCCTCGTCGTGTCGGCCGGCGCCGTGGCGTTCCTCGCCATCTGGTGGGGCCGCCACGTCCTGCGCGGTCGGCGGGCGAAGCGCCTCGTCCCGGCGTAGCCCACCCGGCCTGCGCGAGACTCGCCGCACCATGGCCATCCGGATCGTCACCGACAGCGCCTGCGACCTCCCTCAGCCCCTCGCCGACCAGCTCGGCATCTCGATCGTCCCGCTCAGCATCCGCTTCGGCGACGAGGAGTTCGTCGACCGGCGCGACCTCACGCCCGCCGAGTTCTGGGACCGCTGCGCTAAGTCGCCCGTCCTGCCCGGCACGGCGGCGCCGTCACCGGGCGCGTTCGAGGAGGCGTTCCGGGCCGCCGCTGCGGACGGGGCGGACGGCGTCGTGTGCGTGAACATGTCGGCCAAGCTCTCAGCCACCATCGAGGCCGCGGCCGCGGGCGCCAAGGCCGTGGCCGACGTGGTGCCCGTGAAGGTCGTCGACTCCCGCTCGATCACCCTCGGTCTCGGCAACATCGTGCTCGTGGCTACGCAGGCCGCCGCCGCGGGCGCCGGCCTCGACGAGGTGGCGGCCGCGACCGAGCAGGCGGCCGACCGGTCCCGGGTCTACGGCACGCTCGACACGCTCGAGAACCTCAAGAAGGGCGGGCGCATCGGCGCCGCCCAGTCCCTGCTCGGCACGATGCTGTCGATCAAGCCCGTGATCGAGGTCACCGGTGGGGCCGTCGAGCCCGGGCCCAAGATCCGCACCCGTTCCAAGGCGCTGGCCTACCTCGTCGAGCGGGTGGCGTCCGAGCCGTCCGTCGAACGGCTGGCGGTGCTGCACGGCGCCGCGCCCGACGTGGACACCCTGCTGCGCCTTCTCGAGCCGCACTTCGCCCGTGACCAGATCGTGATCGGCGACATCGGCCCCGTGATCGGCACCTACAGCGGCCCCCGGGCGATCGGGGTCGCGTACCTGGTGGGCGCCTCCGGCTGATGACTGCGACGAAGTCGTAACCCTCCCTGCCTGGATGAGGCGGAGCGGGGTCAGTACCGTGACAGGCAGTGCCTGACTCGTCTCGCGTCGACGCCGAGCGTGTCCTCTCCGGGCGCTACCACCTGCGGCGACACATCGCCCAGGGAGGCATGGCCGAGGTGTGGGAGGCGGTTGACACGATCCTCGACCGGCCCGTCGCGGTGAAGGTTCTGCGGGCCGAACTGGCCGCCGACGCCACGTTCCTCGAACGGTTCCGCCGGGAGGCGATCGCCGCCGCCCGCCTCGCGCACCCCAACATCGTCGCCACCTTCGACACCGGGATGGACGAGGGCGTCGCCTACATCGTCATGGAGCTGGTGAAGGCCCCGACGCTGCGCGACCTCCTCGCCGGGCGCACGAGCCTGACCCCGGCCCGGGCGGTGCGCATCGCCGCCCAGGTGGCGGGCGCCCTCGACTACGCCCACAAGGCGGGGGTCGTGCACCGGGACATCAAGCCCGGCAACATCCTCGTGACGGCCGACGACCGGGTGAAGGTCGCCGACTTCGGCATCGCCAAGGCCGCCCTGCCCGAACGCGCCGAGGCCGGCCCGGGCCTGCGTGGCCCGGACCTCACCGCCAGCGGCGCCATCCTCGGCACGGCGCGGTACCTGTCCCCCGAGCAGGTGAACGGTGAGGCCGTCGACGGGCGATCGGACGTGTACGCCCTCGGCGTCGTGCTGTACGAGATGCTGTGCGGGCGGACGCCGTTCACGGGCGAGACCGACCTGACCGTCGCCCTCCAGCACGTCTCCGAGACCCCGCTCCCGCCCCGCCAGGTCAAAGCCGGCATCCCCCGGCCCGTCGAGACCATCGTGTTGCGGGCCCTGGCCAAGAGGCCGGCCGAGCGCTTCGCCACCGCCGGCGACATGCAGAGCGCCCTCCTGTCGATCGACCTGCGGGCCGACGACGCCGTTCCCCTCGTCGTGCGCGACGCCACCCCGCCGGGCGGCGTCCCGGCGGCGACGTTCCGCCAGAGCGAGCGGTCGTGGATCTACCCGGTGGCCATCATCCTCGTGGTCGCCGTGGCCCTCGGTCTCATCGGTCTCGTGTTCGCATCGACCGACACCGGCCGCGATCTCCTCCATCCCGACGAGGCGAACAACCCGGCCGAGCGCACGCTGGCGATCAGCACGACCCAGTCGTTCGACCCGCAGGGCAGCCGCAACGAGCACGACGGCGAGCTGCCGAACCTCAAAGACGGCGACCCGCGCACGGCGTGGACGACGGAGTCCTACTACGACTCCAACTTCGGCCGGCTGAAGGAGGGCGTGGGCGTCGTCGCCGTCCTGAGCGGCCCCGAGGCGCTCGACACGCTCGAGCTCAGCTCGCCGACCCGCGGCTGGAGCGCCCGGGTGTACGTGGCCGACGCGCCCAAGCCCGACATCGGGAGTTGGGGAGAACCGGTGGCGACGAAGTCGTCGATCGACGGTGACACCACCTTCGACCTGCACGGGCGCGAGGGGGCCGCGGTGCTCGTGTGGATCACCGACCTCGGCCCCGGCAACCAGGTCGCCATCGGGGAGCTGCGGGTCACCGGCTGACCGCGCCTGATCCCGTGGACGCATCCGACGACTCGGCGCTGGTCGCGGCGGCCCAGGCCGGCGACCGGGATGCCCTGGACGCCTTGCTGCGCCGGCACTACGACCGGCTCTACGCGGTGTGCCGCCGCTTAACCGGCGACGACGCCGATGCCGCCGACGCCTGCCAGGAGGCGCTGATGGCGGTCGTGCGGGGCCTGCCCCGGTACGACGCCCGAGCCTCGTTCTCGACCTGGGCGTACCGGGTGGCGACCAACGCCGCCCTCG
>JBOGIC010000263.1:0-7483 GCA_050744985.1 Acidimicrobiales bacterium | reverse complement strand
GGAGAAGACCTATGTCCTCGGCATGCCGATCGGCCTGCTCTTCATCATTCTGCTGGCCGTGGTCTACGCCCGGACCAACGTCGAGTCCATCGACCAGGAGCTGCTGATCGTCTCGCTGGTGGGTGGGGCGCTCGGGGCGATGGTGAGCGTCATGACACGGATCTCACGCAACAAGCTGAAGGTCGACCCGTACGCCGACCGGCTCTTCATCGTGCTGTGTGGTGCCTTCCGCCCGATCGTCGGTGCCGTCGTCGCGGTTGTCGTGCAGTGTGCGCTCCAGGCCGACGCCCTGCCGGTGAAGCCGCCGACGGACCCGTCGGTGGAGAAGTACCTGGCGCTGATGCTGGCGTTCGCCGTGGGGTTCAGCGAGCGCTGGGCCCAGGACATGTTGCGGCGGACGGCGGGCGAGCTGGGCGTCCGCGGCCATCCCAAGAAGGAGAAGGCAGCCGGCGCCGCCGATCGCGAGGCGACGGCCGATGCGGCAGACTCGATCTGATGGCCTCACCCTCCGACGGACCGGTGATCTCGGTCATGCTCGCGGTGCCCGACGCGCCGAAGGCCGTCGAGTGGTACAAGGACGCGTTCGGCGCCACTGTCCTGTGGGACCTCGGGTCCGTGGTCGGCATGGAGGTCGGCGGTGCACCATTCTTCGTCGGCCAGCCGGAGGACAACGGGTGGGAGAGCCCGACCAGGATCGGCACGACCTCCGTGCGGGTCGAGGTCTTCGTCGACGACCCCGACGCGTTCGTGGCACGAGCGGTGGCGGCCGGCGCCGATGGGTCGCGGGACGCCGTCCGTGACCATCAGGCGCCGTGGGGCACGCACCGGCAGGGTGGTTTCTTCGACCCGTTCGGCCACCTGTGGCTGGTCGGCGACAAATCCCCACTCGGTCGCCACTGACGCAGGTGTGGGGCCGCGGCGACGCCTACGAGCCCTACATCGGGCGGTGGAGTCGTCTGGTCGCGGCCGAGTTCCTCGGATGGCTCGCGGTCGAACCCGGGCGGCGCTGGTGCGACGTCGGGTGCGGCACGGGCGCGCTGACCACGGCAATCCTTGCCCGCTGCGACCCCGCGGAGGTCGTGGGCGTCGACCCGTCGGAGGATTACGTCGCGTGGGCCGCCCGGAACATCGGCGACGATGAGCGGGCCCGGTTTGTCGTCGCCTCGGCCGAGGAGCTTCCGCCCGGCGTGGCGGATGTCGTCGTCTCCGGGGTCGCACTGAACTTCATGCCGGATCCGGGCGCCGCGCTCGCCGCGATGCGGGCGGCGGCGCCGCAGGGCATCGTCGCCGCCTACGTCTGGGACTACGCCGGGCGCATGGAGCTGATCCGCCGGTTCTGGGACGCAGCCGGCGCGCTGGACCCGGCCGCGGCCGCGCTCGACGAGAGCGTCCGTTTCTCGCGCTGCCGCCCCGACTGGCTGGAGGCCCTTTGGCGGGATGCCGGCCTGGCCGACGTGGAAACCCGGGCGATCGATGTCCCCACCCGCTTCCGGGACTTCGACGACTACTGGGCGCCCTTCCTCGGTGGCCAGGGGCCCGCGCCCGCGTACGCCATGTCCCTCGACGAGGCGGCCCGCACGCGCCTTCGCGAACGCATTCGCGAGCGCTTACCGGTCGCCGCCGACGGATCGATCAGCCTCGTCGCCCGGGCGTGGGCCGTGCGGAGTCAGGCCGCGTGACGCCCGGATGAAGCGCGTCCTCATCACCGGGGTATCGGGCGCGGGCAAGTCGACGGTCGTCCGCGAGCTGGCACGGGTGGGGTTCAAGGCCATCGACCTCGATGACGGCTGGTGCGAGGCGGCGGGCGATGGCCGCCAGCGGTGGAGGGAGGACGCCGTCGAGGAGCTCCTCGCGACGGAGGACGCGTACGTGCTGTTCGTCGCCGGGTGCGAATCGAACCAGGTGAAGTTCTATGCACGGTTCGACCATGTCGTGCTCCTGACCGCTCCGGTTGAGGTGATCGTCGAGCGACTCCGTACGAGGACCGACAACCCTTTCGGCAAGGAAACGCACGAGCTGGCGCGCGTGATCCGCGACCAGGGGGACGTCGAGCCCCTGCTCCGGCGAGCAGCCGGGTACGAGATCGCGACGACCCAGCCCCTCGCGGCCGTCGTCGCCCAACTGGTGGCGTTGGTCGCGCCGCGATGAGTTCTCGTACGTCGAGGCGTCGGCACTACGACGGCTCACAGTCGCGAAGGAGACGGCCCTCATGACAACCCGTAGCCCGGCGCTCGCCGCCCTGGACCTGTTCGTCGGCGAGTGGAGCATGGCGGCGGGGTTCGAGAACATGCCCACCCCCGTGGATGTCGACGCCCGCGTCACCTTCGAGTGGCTGACCGGCGACCACTTCCTCGTCGAGCGCTGGACGGTTCCCATCCCCGAGGCGCCCGACGGCATCGCGCTCATCGGCCTGGACCCGTCGGACGACGGCGGGTACCTGCAGCATTACTTCGACTCCCGCGGCGTTGCCCGCGTCTACAAGATGACCGTGCAGGACAAGGTCTGGCGCCTCTGGCGCGACGACGCCGACTTCTCGCCCCTCGACTTCCGCCAGCGCTTCACCGGCACGATCAGCGACGATGGTCAGACCATCACCGGCGCCTGGGAGATCTGCCACGACGGCACGACGTGGGAGCACGACTTCGCTCTGTCGTACACCAAGTTGTCCTGACGGCTGCGCCTGGCATCCTTGAGGGCGAGCCCTCGAGATGACCCACACGCGAAGTCGAAAGCGGCGGCGGCGGACCCGCCATTGGGTGGCATCGCCCGAGGACGACATGGCCTCGGTGAAGGAGCGCGCGCAGGCCGCGTTCTACGACTCGATCGTGCTCACGGTGCTCGGCACGCTCGTCCTGACAACCATCTCGTGGCTCTCCGGTTGGGCTCTCTTCGACCGGCCGGGCGTCCCGATCGTCGCCGTCGCGGCGATGGTCGCCGTTGCCGCGCTCTACGAGATACCGGCGACCGCGCTGACCGGCCAGACCCTCGGCAAGTCGCTGGTGGGCATCCGGGTGGTCGGGCTCGACGGGTCTGTACCCGGCTGGCGTCGGGCCGTCCGTCGCTGGGTGCTCTTTGTTCCCGTCGGATTCATGCAGGAGACCGCCATGTTCGGCTTCCTCCTGGCCGGAAGCTCGGTCGCAGCCGACCCTGAGCACCGTGGGGTCCACGACCGTTTCGCCGGGACCATGGTGATCCGGGTGGTGGACACCGCCTCGACCGATCCCCTCCGGCCGAGGAAACGACACTGAGCTCGACCGGTACGAGGCCGGCCTATTCGGCGGCCGTTGCAAACTGCTCGGCCTCGGTCGAGCCTTCGAGCGCGAGCGTCGACGCCCGGCCGCCGGCCACGACGCTGGCGATCTCGTCGAAGTAGCCGGCGCCCACCTCGCGCTGGTGCCGGGTGGCCGTGTACCCGTCGGCCTCCATGGCGAACTCGCGTTCCTGCAGGGCGACGTAGGCGGACATGTCGAGCGAGTTGTACTTCAGCGCCAGCTCGAACATCGAGGCGTTGAGGGCGTGGAACCCGGCCAGGGTGATGAACTGGAACCGGTACCCCATGGCGCCCAGCTCCTTCTGGAAGCGGGCGATCGTGGTGTCATCGAGGTGCCGCCGCCAGTTGAACGACGGCGAGCAGTTGTAGGCGAGCAGCTTGCCGGGGTGCTCGGCGAGGATGGCCTCGGCGAAGCGGCGGGCGTCGTTCAGGTCGGGCGTGGACGTCTCGCACCAGACCAGGTCGGCGTACGGGGCGAACGCGAGCCCGCGGGCGATCGCCGCCTCCATGCACGGGCGGGTGCGGAAGTACCCCTCGGGCGTGCGCTCGCCCGTGAGGAACTCGCCGTCCCGCTCGTCGACGTCGCTGGTGACGAGGGATGCGCCCAGCGAATCGGTGCGGGCGACGACCAGCGTGGGCACGCCCAGGACGTCGGCAGCCAGGCGGGCGGACGTCAGCGTGCGGATGTGCTGCGACGTGGGGATGAGCACCTTGCCCCCCATGTGGCCGCACTTCTTCTCCGACGCGAGCTGGTCCTCGAAGTGCACGCCCGACGCCCCGGCCTCGACCATCGCCACCATCAGCTCGAAGGCGTTGAGCGGCCCGCCGAAGCCCGCCTCGGCGTCGGCGACGACGGGGACGATCCAGTGCCGGTTGACCTGACCCTCGGCCCACTCGATCTGGTCGGCGCGCCGCAGGGCGTTGTTGATGCGCCGGACGAGCGCCGGCACGCTGTTGGCCGGGTACAGGCTCTGGTCGGGATAGACGTGCTCGGCCAGGTTGGCGTCGGCCGCGACCTGCCAGCCGCTGACGTAGATGGCCTGCAGGCCGGCCCGCACCATCTGCACGGCTTGGCCGCCGCTCAGCGCGCCGAGGGCGTGGACGTAGTCCTCGTAGTGCAGGAGGTCCCAGAGCCGGTGGGCCCCGGCGGTGGCCAGGGTGTGGTCGATCGTCATCGACCCGCGCAGGCGGACGACTTCGGTCGCCGTGTAGTCCCGGCGCGTGCCGTGCCACCGCGGGCTCCGGGCCCACTCCCGCTCGAGGGCGTCAGCCTGGCGACGGATGCGCGCCTCCGCCGTCTGAGGGACCTGAACGCCGTGCCCGTTCTCCGTCTGCACCATGGCCTCCTGTTGTCCTAGGGGAGCATTTCGCTTGCGGGCAGGGTCAGGAACTCGATGAACGGGTCGCCCAACGCCACCCGCCGGAACAGCTGGGCCGCCGCTCCCTCCCGCCGGTCGGCACCACACATCTCGTCGATGATCCGGTTCACCAGTTCGCTCGTCACCGCCACACCGCTGTCCGCCAGCCGCACGCGGTGGCGACACCACTGCCACACCTGGGCGCGGGCGATCTCGGCCGTCGCGGCGTCCTCCATCAGGTTGTCGATGGCGGCCGCGCCGGTGCCCTGGAGCCACGACTCCAGGTACCGGATGCCCACGCTGACGTTGGACCGCACACCCGCCTCGGTGACGCCGTCTCCGGGCGACTCCACGCGGAGCAGGTCGTTGCCCGTCACCGAGACGTCCAGCCGCGTGCGGTCGAGCTGGTTCGGGCGCTCGCCGAGGACTCCGTCGAACACCTCGGTCGCGACGGGCACCAGGTCGGGGTGGGCGACCCACGTGCCGTCGAAGCCGTCGCCGGCCTCGCGGACCTTGTCGTCGCGCACCTTGGCCAGCGCCGCCGCCGTCACGTCCGGATCGCGCCGGTTGGGGACGAAGGCGGCCATGCCGCCCATGGCGTGGGCCCCGCGCCGGTGGCACGTCCGCACGAGCAACTCGGTGTACGCCCGCATGAAGGGTACGGTCATCGTCACCCGGGCGCGGTCGGGGAGGACGAAGTCGGGCCGGTTCCGGAACTTCTTGACCAGGCTGAAGATGTAGTCCCAGCGGCCGGCGTTGAGGGCGGCGCCGTGCTCGCGCAGCTCGTAGAGGATCTCGTCCATCTCGAACGCGGCCGGCACCGTCTCGATCAGCACCGTGGCCCGGATGCTGCCACGGGGGACGTTCAGGGTGTCCTGGGCGGCCTGGAACACGTCGTTCCACAGGCGTGCCTCGAGGTGGCTCTCGAGCTTCGGCAGGTAGAAGTAGGGGCCCGAGCCCCGGTCGAGCAGCTCCCGGGCGTTGTGGAAGAACGCCAGGCCGAAGTCGAACAGGCTGGCCGACATCGGGCGCCCGTCGACGAGCAGCCGCCGCTCCTCGAGGTGCCAGCCGCGCGGTCGCACGACCAGCGTGGCCGCGCCGTCGCGCAGCTCGTAGCGACGGCCGTCGGGGCTCTCGTAGGAGATCGCGCCGCGCACGGCGTCATGCAGGTTGCGCTGGCCGTCGATGAGGTTCGCCCAGGTCGGGGACAGCGCGTCCTCGAAGTCGACCATCGACACGCGGGCCCCCGAGTTGAGGGCGTTGATCATCATCTTGCGCTCGGCCGGCCCGGTGATCTCCACCCGGCGGTCGAGCAGGTCCTTAGGCGCCGGGGCGACCGTCCACGCCGCGGCGCGGACCGAGCGGGTCTCGCTCAGGAAGTCGGGCACCTCGCCGGTGTCGAACGCAGTCTGACGCAGGCCCCGGGCGAGCAGCAGGCGCCGGCGGTGGGGGTCGAAGAGCCGCTGGAGACGGGCGATGAACCGCAATGCCTCCGGGGTGAGCACGTCGGCGGCCCGACTTCCCCGGATCTCGAGACCGTCGTCCTTGCCCACGAAACCCCCTCCCCAGCCGCCCCACCCGCCGCAAGTTCGGATCTTTTGTCCGAAGCAGCCGTCTGGCAAGAGCCCCGAGCGCATAAGATCGGTGGAAGTTAACGAGGGATTACAGAGAGGTTGACTTTTCATGGCGACCATCCGCCTCGAGACACTGGAGTTCGGCCAGCGCCTCCGGCACTTCCGGCGCGCGCGCAACCTCACCCTCGAGGCCCTCGGGAGCAAGGTCGGCAAGCCGGCGCCGTACCTCTCGCTGGTGGAGAACGGCCGGCGCGAGGCCCGTCTCACGCTGATCGACGCCCTCGCCACCGCCTTGGACATCTCGGCGGCCGACCTGCTGGCGGGGGAGCTGCCGAACCGGCGGGCCCGGCTCGAGATCGCCCTGCAGCAGGCCCAGGAGGACCCGCTCTACCAGTCGCTGCGACTGCCCTACCTGAAGCCGTCGTCGAAGGTCCCCGACGATGCCATAGAGCACGCCGTCACGCTGTTCGAGGCGCTCAAGGTGCGGTCGGAGTCAGTCGGCGCCACGAGCACCGAGGATGCCCGCCAGGCCAACGCCGGGCTGCGGGCCGACATGCGGTCGCGCCGTAACTACTTCGCCGAGATCGAGAAGGCGGCGGCGGAGGCGCTCACCGCCGTCGGGTACGAAGGCTCGGGGGCCGTGGCCGAGCGCGCCATGAGCGAGTTGGTGGCGCACTTCGGCTTCTCGCTGTACCGGGTGCAGGACCTGCCCGTCTCGACCCAGGCCGTCACCGATCTCCGCCACCGGCGCATCTACATCCACCAGCGCAACGCCCTGCCGACGCGCGCGGCGCGCTCGGTCGTGCTGCAGACCGTCGGGCACTTCGCCCTCGGGCATTCCGACCCGGTCGACTTCGCCCAGTTCCTCCGCCAGCGCGTCGAGGCCAACTACTTCGCCGGCGCGGTCCTCGCCCCCGAGAAGCCCGTCGTCGAACTGCTCGAGCGCGCCCGGCGGGCCGGCGACATGTCCGCCGAGGACCTCAAGCAGGTGTTCTACATCTCCCACGAGATGGCCGCCCACCGGCTGACCAACCTGGCGACGCACCACTTCGGCCTCGACATGCACTTCCTGCGCTCCGATGAGGACGGGGTGATCTGGAAGGCCTACGAGAACGACGGCATCCCGTTCCCGACCGGTGCGGCCGGCGTGATCGAAGGCGAGCGGGCGTGCCGGCGGTGGGGCTCGCGTGCGGCGTTCCTCTCGCTCGACCGCTTCGCCGACCACGCCCAGTACACCGAGACGCCGGCCGGCGAGTTCTGGTGCACGACCCACATCGAGC
>JBOGIC010000262.1:0-4318 GCA_050744985.1 Acidimicrobiales bacterium | reverse complement strand
GAGCAGGCCGAGACCGGCGACGCCCACGGCGACGAGGACGAGGGTGCCGGCGCTGACCGAGTTGCTGTCGGTGACGAGGCCGGCGGGACGGGCCGTGTCCGTCGCCGCCACCGGGGCGCCCACGACCGGGGTGGCGCCGTTGGGCGGGGTGACGGTGATGAGGGCCCGCACCGGCGCCTGGGAGAGCTTCCCGTCCGGGGCGGTCTGGCTGAAGATCACGACGTAGTTGGCGGGCTTGGCGTTGTCCGGCACGGTGATCGTGCCCTTGATCGGGTTGCCCGAGCCGTCGGCGGCGAATGTGGCCATCACCGGCGCGTTGAGGTCGTTCCAGCGCACCTGGATCGGGTCGGCCTTGCGGAAGTCCCGCATCGTGACGTCGACGGTCTGGCCGGGCTTGGCGTTGGCGGGGGTCAGGGTGATGGACGGGCCGGAGACACAGGCCCAAGCGGTCGCGGCCGCGATTACGACGGCGGCCGCCGCGCTCAGACCGCCGATTGCCAACTTCCGTACGTGCATCAAAGTCCTCCTCGAGGCGTCCTGGTTGCAGTCGGAACGTCCGCGCGGAGCAGATGCGGCAGCGGTGAGCCGCCCGAAACCTGCCCTGGTCATCCCCCGTCCCGTACTGACATTCTGCAACGCGCGTTGACACCGTCTCAATAGATGACCCGAGCACCTATATGCGCGCCAAAGGCCAGGCGCTCGGGGAGCGCCTGGCCTTGGCGGTACTGCTCGTTAGTACTGGGTACTACTGGCGGTTACTTGCGAACCTGAGCGGCCGCAGGAGCCTTGCGGGCCTGGCGGACGAAGGCGGCGAAGCCGGCGCCGAACAGGGCAAGACCGAGAACGCCGAGGCCGACCGTCAGGGCGATGATCCCGGACGAGGAGGACTCAGTGGTGACCGCACCAGCGCTCGAGGCGGCCGGCGTCACGACCGACTGGCCGTTCGGGCCGAGGATCTGGTAGCTGGCCCGTGCCGGTGTGCCGTACTGGTCGACACCCGTGGCGCTCTTCTGCGTAGCCACGATCACGTAGTAGCCGGGCTGGCCGTCGGGGACCGTGAAGGTCGCCGAGATGTTGCCGGCCTTGTCAGGCTGGACCTGAGCCAGGGTGGCGCCGTCGACGCCGTTCCAGTGCAGGACGACCGGGAACGAGGCCGCAACGTCCTTGGCGTTGACGTTGAACGACGAACCGGTCACGGTGACCGTGTCGCCGGCCTTGCCCGCGGAGCTGGACAGGTTGAGCGTGGCCAGGTTGGTGCAGGCGAAAGCCGCAGCACCGGCGATGACCGTGGCGGTGGCAGCGGCGCCGAAGACGACCGCTACCTTCTTCTTGAGGTTCATACCCACCTTCTTTTCTGCTCGTGTTCAGGGTTTCGATCGGCGCGGGAGGAACCCGCACCGGTACGCACTGACAGGTCCCACTGTGCGCCTGCTGGCACTCACTTGCAATAAGCAAGTTCAGAATAGAGCCAAAAGGCATCTATATGTATAGTGTATCTACAGGTTTCGCATCGTGTTTGACCTGCGGTTTCGGGTCGCTCGCAGGGGCCAGGTGAGCATTTTCCTAGGTGCAAAACGCACTTATTGAGCCGACGACAACGGCACCGGTACAATGGCAGGCACGGGACGGGGGCTCCTGAGACGTACTGGTAGTGCCAGGTCCGCTCCGTCGCGACGAATCGTCGCTCCACACGCCGTGGGGGACACTCAAGGGAGGCTCTGCATGAAGGTACGAAGGTGGGCGATCGGCGGCCTCGGTGCCGTGACCGCAGTGCTCGTCGCCGGTGCGGCGGCGTGGGCGTGCGTGTCCGGTCCGGCCGTCAACTTGTCGACGGTCAACGCCAAGCCTGGCCAGGAAGTCAACGTCACAGGCACGAACTTCTCCAAGAAGGACCCGGTCACGGTGCGCTGGAACGCCCTCGACGGGCCGGTCCTGGCCACGATGGCTGCACCCGACAGCAACAACACCATCTCGGGCAAGATCACCGTCCCCGGCGATGCCAAGGCCGGCAACTACGTGCTGATCTTCACCCAGAGCTCGTCCGACGGGAAGCTCTCCCAGATGCCGGTCCGGGCGCTGTTGACCGTCACGCCTGACGGTGGGTCCCAGCCCGTCGTCGGCGCTCCTGTGGCCGCCCAGCAGGCCGGCCGGGCCGACAGCCTCGTCACGACCGACAACGACGTGAGCGGCGCCACCCTCGCCCTCATCGCCCTCGGCGTGGCCGGTCTGGGCATGTTCGTCGCCGGTATGGCTGCGCTGTTCGCCGGCCGCCGGGCCCGTCAGCCGGAGACGGCCAAGGTCCGCAGCTAGGAAGCCATGCTCCCCACGTCCTGCGGCGGCGTAGAACGCGGGACACGGGGGTTGTAAGGACTGAGTGGCCCCCTTGCTGTGGAAGCGAGGGGGCCACTCGCCATTTCGAGGGCCCTGCGCCCGGGGACCGGTTCGGACTAGAACAAGGGCGACGGATTGGAGGTGTCAGGATGCAGTCCGCTCCCACCGAACCGGCGTCTGGACATGGAGCCGGTACGTGCAAGAAGCATCGGAGGAGGGAGCGGGTCGCCACGTGCGGGGTCTGCAGCTCCCCGCTGTGTGTGGACTGCGTCGTCCACACCGCCGTCGGCGTGAAGTGCCGCGACTGCACCGGTGGGGCGGCGGCGACCGCGCCCACGGCTACCGCTCGGGCGAGGGCCTCCAAGGCCGACAGGGCGACCAAGAAGAAGTGGCCCGTCCCCGTGGCCGTGGCGGGCGTGGTGGTGCTCCTGATCGCCGCCTTCGCCATCACCCGGGGCGGTGGCGACTCGTCGAGCACGACCGACGAAACCGGCGGCACGGCGGCCGCGACCGGCGCCGGCGCCGAGCCGAGCGGGGAGTCCAACGGCGTCTTCACCGACAAGAAGGCTGACTTCGTCGGGGCCGGCGGCCTCAAGATCGGCGCCACCCTGACCGTTCCCGACAGTGCGGTGTCGCGGGGTGCCCAGGGTGTGCTGATCATCCCTGGCGGTGGGGCCCAGAACCGCAACGGCGGCGTGCAGTTCGACACGGGCCTCGACGACCCGCTCTACCAGGACCTCTCCGAAGCGCTGGCCGGGGCGGGGATCGTGAGCCTGCGATACGACAAGCGCGGCACCGGTCAGAGCCAGCTCGCCCAGGGCGCTCCGCTGTCGTGGGACGACCTGGTGGCCGACGCCAAGGCCGGCCTCGACTTCCTCGCCGCCCGCCGCGAGACCCAGAACAAGCCGATCACCGTGATGGGCTACGACCAGGGCGGCTTCGTCGCCCTGCAGCTCGCCGGCACCGACACCCGGGTGAAGGGCGTGGTGCTGATCTCCACGCCCGGCCGTCCGATCGCGGAGGTGATCGCCAGCGACTTCGCCCGCGGTATCCCCGACCAGGAAAAGGCCGCGGCGGTCTCGGCGCAGATGCGGGATGCGGCGGCGGCGGTCGTGGCCACGGGCGAAGTCCCCAAGGCCGACACGCTGCCCGGCGAGCTGAAGCCGATCTTCTCGGCCGACCCGAAGTACCTGCGGGGCCTGTTCGGCTTCGACCCCGTCGCGGCGGCGGCCAAGGTGAAACAGCCGACGCTGCTGTTCCGGGGCGGCAACGACGGCAGCATCCTCCCGTCCGAGCTCGACAAGCTGAAGGCCTCGCTGGCCAACGCCACCGTCATGACGTCGCCGCTCGGGAGCAACACGCTCTCGCTGCCGGCCGGGCAGGAGGGCCGGTTCCACAACCCGGCCCGCCACGGCACCACCCGCGACGGTGACGCCACCGCCGCCATCAGCGACTGGATCAACGCCAACGTAAAGGGCTGAACGGCCGCGATCAGCGTGGGGTTTGGTGGTCCGTCCAGCGGACGCCGTCCCACCACCGCCACCCGCCACCGCCGGGATCGGGGTACCAACCCGGGGGCGGGAGCGGGATCTGGCCCTCGGCGGCGAGCACCTGGCTTCGCTTGGCGCACAGCCAGACGAGCGCGCCGATGATCTGGCCTATGGCGACGACCAGCACCCAGGTGAGCTTCTCGGTCCCCGCCGCCCGGTACTGGTGGTCAGGGATGCGGACGATCTCGACCAGCGCGATGACCCAGTAGATCAGCCCGCCGATCGAGATCGCGAAGATGGCGACGAAGAACAGGACGACGAGGCCGACCCCGAGCGCCTCCATCGTCGGCCGCTTCGATCAGCGGCGGTCGTCGGTCCAGCGTGTGCCGTCCCAGTACCGCTGGCCCGAGCCGCCGCTCGGGTCGGGGTACCACCCCGCGGCAGGCCCACCGCCGGCGCTCGCACCGGCGCCCGCACCGGCGCCCGTGCCGGTGCCC
>JBOGIC010000261.1:0-3178 GCA_050744985.1 Acidimicrobiales bacterium | reverse complement strand
GTCGAGGCCGAGGTGCTCGAGGGCGACCGACGCGCCCGGCTCGACCGACCGGTGCCCGGCGAACCAGAACTGGGGCGCGACCGGCTCCCGGGCGGCGGCGGCGAGGGCGGCGGCCAGGGCGATGACGCCGTCGACCAGCACCGGAACACGGGCCGCGGCGCCCCCCAGGGCGAACCCGGCCAGCGCGGCGATCTCGAGGCCGCCCAGCGAGGCCAGGGGGTTGCCGATCGAGCCGTCGGCCTCCGCCCGGGCCAGCGCCCGCTCGACCACGCCGACCTTGCGGGCCCACGTGGCGTCGTCGATGCCGGTGCCCCGCCCGGTCACGTCCACCGGCGGGCGGCCCGTATAGGCGGCGATCAGGGCGGCCGACGTCGTCGTGTTGGCGATCCCCATGTCGCCCATGACCAGGGCTCGCGTGCCCCGGGCCACCAGGTCCGCTGCGACGGACGCGCCGACCTCGAACGCCTGCTCGGCCTCGTCCTCGGTCATCGCCGGCTCGTGGAGGAGGTTGGCCGTCCCGGGGCGCACCTTTCGGTCAAGGAGGGTGGGCGCCGGGTCGAGTGGAGACTTCACCCCCACGTCGACGACCACCACCTCGGCGCCGACGTGGCGGGCCAGCACGTTGATCGCCGCGCCGCCGCCGCAGAACGTCGCCACCATGGCCGCCGTCACCTCCTGGGGCCACGGCGAGACGCCTTCGGCCCACACGCCGTGGTCGGCGGCGAAGACGGCCACGGTGGTGGGGTCGGGGACCGGCGGCGGGACGGTGCCGGAGATGCCCGCCAGGCGGATGCCGATGGTCTCGAGCCGGCCCAGGGCGCCCGGCGGCTTCGCCAGCGAGGCGTGGAGGGCGGCCGCCTCTGCTTCCGCCTCGGCGTTTAGTCCGCGCAACGGGGGTCTCTGAGCCCTAATGGCGCGGAGTAAAGCGGAGGGGGGTCAGGTCGGGAGGCCGCTGCGGCCGTCGAGGGCGCCGGGGAGGTCTTCGGGGTGCTTGCCGAACATCAGCTTGTTGAGGATGACGAACTTGGCCACCCACAGGACTCCGAACGCGCCGAGCGACGCGATCATCACGATCAGGGTCGTGACCATGTGCGACGTGTTGTGCGACTGGGCCCAGCTCTCGGCGAAGTCGGCGGCCCACGTCGAGAACACGAGGCCGATGAAGGCCATCGTCCAGAACGGGACGACCTCCTTCATGAAGTGCGACCGGCTCTTCTTCCCCCAGGCCCAGCTCCGGTTCAGGTAGTACGACGGGATGGCGGAGAGGCCGACGGCGAGGATGTTGGCCCACCGGGCGGACAGGTGGAGCAGGCCGAATGCGATCAGCAGGAGGACCTGGCTGACGACGACGGAGATGACCGAGACCATGCTGTACCGGACCCACTTCTTGCCCTCGTCGGTCCGGGACCAGGTCATCACCGAGTCGAGTTGCGATCGCATCCTGGGCAATCTATCGGCGCACCGGCGCCCGCGATGAAGGGGCAACCCAGGTAGCGTTCACATGTGAGCCAGGCCACGGCCGTCGAGGCGCTGGGAATCGCGGTGGCGGCCCGCGTGCCGGTGCTGCTCTGGGGCGCGCCCGGAACGGGCAAGACGTCGGCGATCCGGGCCATGGCCGATGCCATCGGCTGGCCGTGCGAGACCGTCATCGCCGCCATCCGCGAGCCGTCGGATTTCTCGGGTCTTCCCGTCGTCTCCGCGGGCGACGTGGCGATGGCGCCGCCCCGGTGGGCGCAGCGGCTGGCAGCGGCGGGGCGCGGCCTGCTGTTCCTCGACGAGATCTCGACCGCCCCTCCGGCCGTGCAGGCGGCGCTCCTGCGGGTCGTGCTCGAACGGGTCGTCGGCGACCTCGACCTGCCCGAGGAGGTGGTCGTGGTGGCGGCCGCCAATCCACCCGAGCAGGCCGCTGACGGGTGGGACCTGTCGGCGCCGCTCGCCAACCGGTTCTGCCACCTCGACTGGTCGGTCGAGCCGGCGGCGTTCGCCCAGGGCCTGGTCAGCGGCTTCGAGATCCCGACCGTCCCGACGCTGCCCGACGGCTGGGAGGACGGCATCCCCTACACCCGCGGCCTGGTGTCCGCCTTCATCACCGTGCGGCCCGGCCTCGCCGTCGAGGTGCCGGCCGACGCCGCCCGGGCGGGGCGCGGCTGGCCGAGCCCCCGCACGTGGGACATGGCCGCCCGCCTCTGGGCCGCCGCCCAAGCGGTCAACGCCACGACCGAGGCCACCACCGCCCTCATCACCGGCTCCGTCGGCGAGGGCGCCGGCATCGAGATGCTGATGTGGGAGATGGAGATGGACCTTCCCGACCCCGAGAAGGTCCTGGCCGACCCCGACGCCTACGAGATCCCCGACCGGGGCGACCGCGCCCACGCCGTGCTGTCGGCCGTGGCGTCGGCGGTGGCCGCCAACCCCACCGTCGACCGCTGGCTGGCGGGATGGAAGGTGCTGAGCAAGGTGGGCGAGACGACGCCCGACGTCGGCGCCGCCGCCGCCCGGGTGCTGGTGCGCTGCAAGCCGCCCGGGGCGAAGGCGCCGCCCGAGGTGAGGCTGTTCGCTCCGCTCCTGCAGGAAGTCCGCGCGCAGCAGGGGTGAGAGAGCCGTGTCGGAGCTCAACCGCCAGAAGCTGACCATCGCCCGGCTGTGGGCGGTCGAGCGCCACCCCTACATGGCCACTGCCCTGTGGGCCTCCAAGGTCGTCGAGGCGCCGGGGATCGGGAAGGTCGCCACCGACGAGTCGTGGCGGCTCTACATCGACCCCGACCTGGTCGAGAGCTACAGCATCCCGGTGCTCGGCAGCCTGCTCGTCCACCACGCCGGCCACCTCATCCGCGAGCACGCCGGGCGGGCCCGGAACATCGGCGTCGACCGCCGCATCGCCAAGGACTGGGCCCTGGCCGCCGACGCCGAGATCAACGACGACCTCATCAGCTCAGGCCTCCGCCTCCCCGAGGGCAGCATCGAGCCCCACCGCATGGGCTGGGCCACGGGCCGGATGGCCGAGGAGTACTTCCACCACTCCCGCCACGATGAGCACGACGAGGAAGAGGAGCCCGACTGCGGGAGCGGCGCCGACGGCCTGGCGCGCGATTGGGACATGAGCGGCGACCAGTCCAGCGGCCTGCCGCCGGGCGAGCAGCGGCTGATCCGCGCCCAGGTCGCGAGCGACGTACTGCGC
>JBOGIC010000260.1:0-15040 GCA_050744985.1 Acidimicrobiales bacterium | reverse complement strand
GTGTCGAGTTGGTCGGCGATGAACACCTCGACGTGCTCACGGTGGAACGCGCCGACGGTCTGCGGCGTCCCGTGGTCGGCGAGAAGGGCGGCGAACAGGCGAGCCGATTCGACGTAGCCACGGATGGTCTTGTGCGACGGGCGCTACCTCGCCCAACCGCCGCACGCAGGCCTCACGATTAGCGTTAGCTGCTCTCGCTGCGATTTGCACGGGCCTGGCTGGCTGGCTGGATGGAGCCTGAGGTCGGACTCGAACCGACGACCTGCTCATTACGAGTGAGGTTGGCGCGAGCGGTGTGCTGACCTGCATGTTTGCAGGTAGTCGACCAGCGAATCACCCGGCAAGATCTCGGCGATAGCGGGTGCGAGCGTACTCGTCGACCCACGCGCGAGAGCTTCGCCATTCGCCGTCAGCGCCCCGCGTCGCCTGAAGACGGCCACGGCCGGCGGCGACGCGAAGCGCGTTTGCGCTGATCTCCTCGGTGGCGAGCGCGGCGAGGGGAACGAGTCGCACCGGTCCAGCAATGGCGGGAACGATGAACTTGTAGAGGTTGTCGAGAATGGCCCGTGCCACGAGTTCGCCAAGGGAGCCGCAGTCGCCAGTGTCGGCACGACGGAGGGCCCGCAGGTGCTCGGTCCGCTGACGCTTATAGATGATGGCCGGTGGATAGCCGAGTCGCACGAGGATGAGGTTCAGTAGGAGGCGCCCCGTACGGCCGTTGCCGTCGAGGAAGGCATGGATCTGCTCGAAACGGCAGTGAAGCTCCGCAAGCGCCTCGGGGAAGCCGGCGGTGCGCGCCTCCAGGCGGTTCACGTCGGCAAGCCACGAGTCGACGGCGGCCGGCACCAGCACCCATGAAAGCGGAACCATTCCTCCGGGAAACGGCTGGATTTCGTGCTCCCGGAAGTTGCCGGGGCGCTCTCGGGATGTTGCGTCGACATGGGGTTCGACATCCCAGACCGGCGTCATCGCCATCCGGTGAACCTGACGAATCTCTGTGAGGGTCAGGATCCCCGAAGCGGCCCACGCGCCCGGCTGGATGGCCTGGCGGTAGACCCAGTCCGCAGCGTCGGCGTAACCCTTGACCTCCATGTACTCCCGAAGTTGCTTCTCGCCGACCGCTCTCCCCTCGGCGAGGAGGGCCTCCACTTGCCGAAGGACGAGGGTGTTCCCCTCGATGGCCGTCGAATGGTGTGCCTCCTCGAACCAGATCCCTCGCCAGATGTCCTGCGCCTCGAGTGGGTTCGGCAGACCTCCCATGCGTTGCCACAGCTCGGCGATCTGGGTGTCAAGCCGGAGATAGACCTCGTCTCGGGGCGGACGCCCTCGTCGTGATGATGCCTGAATTTGTTCGCTCATGGCACTCTTAACTGTACCGAACAACTGGGCAGAAGTTGCGCGGCCCGCGGCCCTGGCAATTGAACCGAACCACAGTTACAACGTCGTCATTCGGGGTCCGCCCGGTCACCCACGTTCGCCCGGGATCCGACGGCTTGGAGAGGCTCACACCGGTCGGAGATCCGGGGAAACGGTCGCCGCGTGGGCACTGAGACTGTTCCTCACGACAAGCCGAGGCGCTGGCGGACGAGCTCCAGGAGTGTGATCCACTTCTCGACGTCCGCGGCCGTCGCCCGGTCGGCGACGAACGCGACGATGGTCTCCTTGCCGGTCTTGGTGAGGTCGTAGTGCCACTCACCGTCCTTGCGTCGCCACTTGCCGGACAGCACGAGGTTCTCGGCCTGCCTCTTTACGAACTCGTCAATGAGCGAGGCGGAGAAGAGGTCCTCGGCCTCGACCGGACCGGGGTCGGGCCCGAGGAGATCACGTCCTTCTTGTTTTGGAACCCGAAGCTGTCGGTCAGCTGGCGACGGGCATGGCGGCCGGGCTCGTCGTTGTCGAGGATGACGATGAGCGGTCGGGGCGTCTCGGCCCGGGTGATGATCGCCTGGGCGACCGCCATCGTGGCGCCTGCCCCGCGGCGACGTGAAGACCGTCCAACAGGTCGGGGGGGCCGCTCACCCGGGCCGCGATGCGGAGGTACTCGGCGTCCGTCCTCCCTTCCACGACAACCACGCCTTTGGCGTCGCCCGGCACCCGCGCCCGTTCGAGGACATCCGCGAGGATGGCGTCCCGGAACAAGCCGCCGAGGAGGCTGGCGTGAGGCTCGTCGCCCTGCGCTACTCCCGTGACGAGCGTTCGGCCCTCAGGATCCTTGGCCAACGCGGTCACCCGAGCCTTTGCGTCACGGGAGACGACGAACGGTGAGTGGGTTGTCACCAGCAGCGTGACGTCGGGCCGCTCGCCGAGGCCTTCGAGGTCGTCGCGCAGGTCCTCCTGGGCCGCAGGGTGCAGGAACGCTTCGGGCTCCTCCACGGCGAACACCATCGAGCGCTTTCTGTGATCGGCAAGGTAACGGAGCATCGCCACCATCGCGGCACCACGAACCCCGGTGCCCTTTGCGGCGAGCCCTGTTTCGACTGCGTCGGTGACATTGACGGCGACGTTGGAGAGCGTGTCGTCGATGCTCGACACCTGGGGAGCAAGCGAGACTCCGCGGATGTCCGGGAAAGCTGGCACACCACATCGTCGATGCGGTCCCGAAGCGGCGCAAGAAGGTCGGACGTGAGCCCTTCGAAGTAGCCGCTCCGCCGGCGGTCGGCACTGGCGAACTCTCGCGCAGATGTTCTCTGATGACCGTGTGGAGGACCTCCGGGAACTTGCCCTGCAACACGCTCTCGAGGCTCTCGCCGCTCTCGATCATCACGAATCGGAGGCACCTACGAAACTGCCCGATCGCCTTCTCGAGCGACCTCGCCGGCTTCGGCCCGCTTCGGCGTCACTAAGCGACCTCCGGCATGGTCACATCAGGTGACCCGCAGGCTGGTGTCGCCCGATCGACCTTCGAGCACCGCCAGCACATCGTGGGCCACCCAGACCCGCCGACCGCCACGACCGGTACGGCCCACGTCCTGTACGTCCTCCAGCGACTCGAGCTGGCGGATGAGGTTGAGCGCCCCCGCGTTGGTGACGGCCAGCTCCCGCTCGACCCGACCGGCGGTCAGGACCGGGTTGCCGAGCAAGAGGTCGACCACTTCCGAGGTCAACTGGGCCGAGGTGCTCGCCGTGTTCGCCTTCGCCCGGCTGGTCACCGCGATCCCGCTGACACCGGGCGGCGTCGGCGTCATGGAACTCGCCCTGATCGGCGGCCTGGTCACCGCCGGAGGGGAGCGGGCCGCGGTGGTCGCGGCGGTGCTGTCTATCGCGTGCTCACCTACCTCGTGCCCATCCCCCTCGGCCTCATCTCGTACGTGATCTGGCGGATCAACACGAGCTGGCGCAAGCCACCGCAGCCCGCCCTCGGTGATGCGCCCGTTGTGGCCGTCACCTGAGCCTGTGTGGGCCACGACGAGGGTGTGCAGAAATACGTACATGGCAACATGGCACGTATTTCTGCACAGGCCTCCGCGTAGAGGCCTACAGCGGCCCGAGGTCGCGCCGGTAGCGAGAGCGCTCATAATCCTCGACCCACACGCGCGAACTCCGCCATTCGCCGTCTGCCCCGCGCGTTGCCTGAAGTCGGCCTCGGCCCGCGGCGACCCGCAACGCGCTCGCACTGATGTTCCCGGTTGCGAGGGCCGCAAGCGGGACGAGGCGCACGGAACCAGCGATCGCGGGAACGACGAACTTGTAGAGGTTGTCCAGGATGGCCCGCGCCAACAACTCACCAAGGGTCCCGCAATCCCCCCCGTCGGCCCGACGCAAGGCGCACGTGTACTCGGATCGTTGCCGCTTGTAGATGATCGCCGGCGGATACCCAAGCCGAACCAGGACGAGGTTCAACAGGAGGCGACCGGCGCGGCCGTTGCCATCCAAGAACGGGTGGACCTGCTCGAAGCGGCAGTGCGCAGAGGCAAGCTTTTCGCCACGTCCAGAGAAGGACGCCGATCGTCGGTTGCTTCATCGCCCAAGAATGCCCATGACCGCCTCGGCCGCGAAGACCGGGCCGTAACTTCGGCCGTGGTTTCCACGAGGATCCCGGCATCGACGAGTCGGGCGATGGCGGTCGTCACCGCTTTGCGCTGACGTTGTAGCCCGCGGCGACCCAGCCAGTCGTCAGGATCGGACGGGCGATGAGCGCCTCGACGAGATCGACTGCCAGCGAACTTACAACCGAAGGGTCATTTCGTTTGCAGTCATCCCCGAACCTCAAAGGAACGTTGGGGCTCCGCGCCACTCGCCCGCCCTACACGCATCCCGCTCGCAACCTGGCCCCACGAACGATGGAACGATGCGACAAGTCCCATCCCTGGCCGACCTCCGAGAGGCACACTTGCACCGGCGCGAATGCACCGTTCGAGGACCCACGCCGACGGGCAAAGAAGGATCAGCTGCTCTGGTCAGCAATGGCTCAGAACGGGAACCGGCCCGCACGGGCCCGATCCCAGCGCAGGCGCCCGTCGAGCCCCCACAGCCGACCGGCGGGGACGAGGAGCAGGATCAGCGCCGGCACGTACTCGTGCGGCTGCTCGAAGAGCCAGCGGTTGGACGATGCGTACAGCAGGGCCAGAAACAAGTGACCGCACAGGGCGAGCGCTGCTGCTCCACGGCTGGCGAGACCGACGACGAGCAGCGCCCCTATCCCAATCTCCGCCGCCGTGATGAGCCACTGCACAAGTCCGAAGTTGTCCAGGAGGAAGCGCACGACGGGCTTCAGCCCGGGTACCTCAGTGCCCGGGCCGCCGTTGGCCGGGTTCTCCAGGCCCTCGAAGCGCAGGATGAACCGGGTCGCCTCCCGGTCAATGAGGTTGGCCTGGTAGGGGCCGATGGTGATCGTGGTGATGCCCAGCAGCTTCGCCAGCCCGTTGGCGAGGAGGATCACCCCTGCAAACACCCGCAGCGCCGCCAGTCCTTGGGCCATCCGGAGGGGGGAGGGGAGAGCACGCTCGGTTGGATCAGCCACGCTCCATCCCTTCTCGGTGCCGTTCGCTGAATGCCAGCGGTAACCGAACGGTGAACCGGCAACCGCCGGCCTCATTGTGAACGCTTATATCGCCGCCGTGTGCCGCCGTGAGGCCGTGGGCGATGAGCAGGCCGAGCCCGGGGCCGCTCCCGGCACGACCCGTCTGTGATGGCCGGGACCCGCCATCGAAAGCATGGGCGAGGTCCTCGGGCGCCATGCCGCCGCACGCGTCCTGCACCGACACGACCGCCCATGACCCCCCGGTAGCGACGATCGTCTCCACCGACACCACCCCGCCCGCCGGTGTGTGGCGCACGGCGTTGTCGAGGAGGTTCTGCAGGACGCGGCTGATCTCCGGCGCCGACACTGCGGCGACGGGCCGAGTCTTGCCCACCCGGTGCCTGACGACGACCCCCCTGGGCGCGGCGAGCACCGCTGCGCCGGCCACGGCCTCTGCGACTAGCTCGTCGAGGGGTGCCGGCACACGGCTCCGCCCGAGGGCGCCACCACGGAGCCGGCACAGCTCCAGGAGGTCATCGAACATCGCGGCCACGCGCCCTGCCTCACGTCGCATCGTCCGGAGGTAGCGGGCCACATCCTCGGGATCGGCGACAACCCCGTCCTCCAGCGCCTCGGCCATGGCGACGATCCGCGCCAGTGGCGAGCGCAGATCGTGAGCCGCCCACGCCACCGGGTCCCGCCGGCCCTGCTGCGACGCCTGCCTCCAAGTCTCGTCCGCCGACGCCGGCCGGCGATCGACAGCCGTCACACCCCGCTCCCGATCTCGACCTGCGTGGTCTGTGCGCCGGCGCCGGATTGGGGAGGACGGGGGCCGTAGATGAGGGAGCGGGCGGGCGCGTCCAGCCCCCCGGCCGGCCCGTCGAGCACCACCTTTCCGCTCCGCAGGCCGATCACCCGGTCGGCGAAGCCGGCGACCAGCTCCACCTGGTGGAGGCTGCATACGACGGCCACGCCAGCCCTCGCAGCTTGGCGGAGCGCGGCGAGCACCAGCGCCGTGGACGCGGGGTCCAGACTGGCGACCGGCTCGTCGGCCAGCAGGACCTGGGGGCCTTGCGCCAGCGCACGGGCGATGGCGACCCGCTGCTGCTGGCCGCCCGAGAGCCGGTCGGCCCGGCGGTGCGCCAGCTCGCCGATCCCGACGTGGTGAAGGAGGTCCAAGGCCCGCCTCCGCTCCGAGGGCCCGGGCCGGCCGAGGAGCGCCCGCCAGAGCGGGAGCTGGGCCAGACGGCCGGCCACGACGTTGTCCAGCGCCGAGAGGCGCCGCACCAGGTTGTGCTGCTGGAACACCAGGGCGACCTCGCTGCCCCGCGGCGCCCCGTTGATCTCCACCGTCCCGCGCTCGGGCTCGACGAGGCCGCAGATGGCGCGGAACAGCGTCGACTTGCCCGCCCCGCTGGGGCCGACGACGGCCACCACCTCGCCGGCCTCGACGTCGAATGAGACGCCGTCGAGGGCGGGGCGATCGTAGCGGTGGGCGAGGTCGACCACCCGCAGCGTGGGGGTCACCCCAGGGTCCGCCGGAGCCGGCTCGACGCGTGGTCGACAATCGTGACCATGGCCAGGATCACCAGCACGACGGTGAGGACGCGCTGGAAGTCGAGCAGCTCGAACGCGTTCTTCAGCTCCTGGCCGATGCCGCCCGCCCCCACCACCCCCAACACGATGGACGAGCGGATGTTGAACTCGAAGACGTAGAGAGCCACCGAGGCGAGCCCCGGAAGGGCGTCGGGTGCCACCGCCCAGGTGACCACCTTCGACCGGCTGGCACCGGTTAGCCTCGCCGCCTCCAGCGGGCCGGCTGGGAGGCCCTCGATGTTCTCGGCGAAGAGCTTGCCCATGGTCCCCGCCGAGTGCATGGCCACCCCCAGCATGCCGGCGAAGGGCCCGAGCCCCACGGCGGCCACGAACAGCAGGGCGAACACGAAGGAGTCGACGCCCCTGAGGGTGTTGAGGGTCAGGCGGGAGAGGAGGTGGGCCGGCCCCCGGGGGGTGAGGTTGCGGGCCGCCGGTACGCACAACACGATGGCGACGGCCGCCGCCACCGTCGTGCCGACGACGGCGATGGCGGCCGTCTCGGCGGCGCGGGCCAGCACGAGCGTCAGCTCGCCGGTGGCCGGAGGCCATGCGCTGGTCGCCCAGCCGGCCATCCTGGACAGGCCGCGGGCCAGGCGGCCGAAGTCCACGTCGGTCAGGCGCAGGCTGTAGCCGTAGACGGCGATGGCGCCCGCGCCGGCCGCCCAACGCCGCCACCGGCGCTGCCTCGGACCCGCTGGGCCGTCGCGGTGGCCGTCCACCGCCGAGTCGGGGGTCAGGGTGTTCAGTTCTTCAGGAGGTCCAGGGCGACGGCTGCATCGCGGATCGGCTTGTACGACTCGTTGTCGGCGGCCACGAAGCCGTCGTAGTGGCGGGGCAGGATCCCGCCGGCCTGCTCCGGGGTCAGCGCCACCAGCAGGTCCCGGATGCGGGCGGCCAGGGCGGGGTCGAGTCCCTTGCGCACGCCGATGGCGTCATTCGGCAGGGGGTCCGACGTCCACACCACCTTGGTGGCGCCGGCGCCGAGCCGGCCGGACTCGATCATGGCGTTGCGGTTGCGGTCGAAATCGGTGGCGAGGTCTACCTGCCCGCTGGCCACCGCCAGCTCGTTGGCGGCGTGGGACGCACCCTCGCTGTAGCGGAAGAACTTCTTCGGGTCGATGCCGCGCTCGGTAAGCCAGAAGGTCGGCACCAGCCATCCCGAGGTCGAGCTCACCTCGGTGAAGGAGATGGAGCGGCCCTTGGCGCCCTCCGGCCATCCGTTGACCTCCAAGCCGGGCTTGCCCACGACGATGGCGTGGTAGACGGGCCGGCCGTCGTACTTGGCGGTGGCGATCGCCTCGGCGCCCGAGCGGGCGTTGGCCAGCACGTAGCCGAACGGGCCCATCCACGCTACGTCGAGCTGGTCGCTGCCCAGGGCGACGGAGATCCCGCCCCAGGAGTCGACCGCGGCCACCTCGGCGCGGGTACCGAGCTGGGACGCCAGCCAGGCGAAGAACGGCTCCCACGCCGCCTTGGTGTCGGTGGCCGTGGGCAGGAGGGGACCGACCCCGAAGCGCAGCACGGCCGGGATTGCCGGCTGGCCCCCGGTTGACGCCCCTACCCCGGCGGTGACCCGGGGATCGCCATTGCGCCCGCAGGCGACGGCCACCAGGCTCCCGGCCCCCACGGCGCCGGCGCCGAGGAGGAAGCGGCGCCGGCTGAGCGATGCGGTTGTGGGGGATTCCGGCACGTTCGGGTTCCTTTCGGGGGAGGGTGGCAGCGTGGGCGGAACGGTCTGGGGCCCGACCGGGCCCCGGCGTCTCACGCTCAGCGAATCCCCAGCCGGGCATCGTCGCCCGGCGGGCGGCCGGCCGCGAGGCGGGCCATGGCCGCGGCGGGGACCGAGAGCGGGTCGGTCGTCCGGGTGACCAGCAGGTCGGTGTCGGGGCGGCCGTCGCGCACCGTGGGCCCGAACGGGCTCCAGAACGCGCCGTCGGCGGTGACCGTCAGCTCCGGCGGCAGGTCGGCGACCGTGGCCTCGACTCCCATGCCGGTCGCCTCCGCCCGGCCCCGGCGCACCACGGGGCGCACGACGTGGTCGTCGTCGTCGACGCCGAGGGACCGGTGCAGCTCGCACAGGCGCGCCTGGTCCTCCTCGGAGGCCTCGGCCGCGGGGTCGACAGTCGTTCCCACCCGCACCCGGATCCCCATGTCCACCAGTCGGGGGATGGCATCGACCACCCGGCCGTGGTTGCCTGGGCCCCGAAGCTCGTCGTTGGGGCTGGCGTCGGCCCAGTCGAGGGAGACTTGCACCGCGACATCTGCACACGCCAGGGGGCGCAGGCGCTCGAGGCGCGGGCCGGCGAAGAGGGTGGCGTTGGAGAGCACCACCGTCGGGAGGATGGCGGCGAGGTCGACCAGTGTCTCGGGCATGTCGGGGCGCAGGAACGGCTCCCCGCCGGTGACGCCCAGGGCGGCAAAGCCGAGCTCGCCCGCCTGGCGGGCGACCGCCACCATGGCCGCCGTCCCCAGCTCACGGCGGGCCACGTTGGGGGCGGAATCGGTGAGGCAGTAGGTGCAGGCGAGGTTGCAGTGGTAGTTGCTGTAGAGCCACACGCGATCGCCGAGCGCACCGCTGGCGATGGCGGCGGCGACCGGTCCTGCGCTCACCCGAGACCCTCGGCGGCCAGGCGGGCGAGGACTTGGGGAGAGGTCGGCAGGCCGAGCGCGGTGCAGAAGCGGTTGAGCAGGAGCGTGGTGGCGGCGAGCAGCGTCAGCTCGACCACTTCGTGGTCGGCGAAGGACTCACCCAGCCGGGCCGCCGCAGCCGCCTGCACCGGCCCGGTACCCACCAGCTCGTCGCACCAGCCGATGACGGCGCGCTCGGCCGGGTCGCCGAACTCCTCGCCGGCTTCGAGCTCGCCCCGCAGCGCCCGCACCTCGGGCACGGAGAGGCCGGCGTCCCGCGCAACGACGGTGTGGGCCTCGACGCAGTAGCGGCACGAGGCCCGGGCAGAGGTGCGCAGGATCACGATCTCCTTCAGTCGCTCTGGTAGCGCGGAGGGGCCCAGCACGGCGCCGAGGAACGGCGCCGTCACCTCCAACAGCTCGGGCACCTGGGCGAGGGCGGCGGTGATCGGCCCGGGATCGCCGGCTGCGAAGTAGGGCCGGGCCAGCAACGGCGCCCCGCCGGCCTCGATCAGCCCCACGATCGGGCTGGTCACGCCGGCCCCGTCGATGCCGGGAGCTGGCGGCCCCAGGCGATCAACCGCTCGGCCGGCAGGCTGGCCGCCAGGAGCAGGTTGCCCGGCCTGCTCAGGCACACCACCGTCAGGTCGCCTCGCTTGGCCACCCACACGGCGTCGAGGCCTTCGCCCGACTGCGAGGCCCCGTCGGGCATGGGGAAGGTGACGGCCGCGCGTCCGACCGTGACGTCCCGGCCGTCGAGGCGGGCGCGCTCGAGCACCACTGTCTCGCCCGCAGCGACGACCGAGGCCGGTGGGACGGGCTGGCGGGCAGCGTCGACGACGGCCGCCACCGAGGCGGGCTCTCGAGGATCGCCTGCGACCGTGGCCGCCCATGCCGCGGCGACGACGGCGATCACGGCCACCGCCAATGCGGCGCCAACCCGGCGGCGAGGGCCACGAGAGCGTCCCCCCTGACCTGTATCGGCCTCCACCGCCATGCGCACCCGGTCGCGCAGTGAGGCGGGCGCCAGCTCGCGCAGGCTCTCGGCCAGGGCCCGGCCGCGGCGGTCCTGGCTCACGGCCCGCCAGCAGTCGTCACAGTCGACGAGGTGAGCCTCGAACGCCTCCGCCTGCCCGGGGGCGAGGTCGCCGGCAAGGTAGGGCACGAGCTGGGCGTCATGGACCACGGTGCATCCCCTCCCGTTCGAGGAGTACCGCGAGCTGGCGGCGTCCGCGGTGGACCCGGGCCAGGATGGTTCCGCGAGGCGCTCCCTCGATCTCGGCCGCCTCCCGGGCGCTCAGGCCACCGATATCGACGAGCACGATCGCCCGGCGCTGTACCACCGGCAGGGCGGCCAGGGCCCGGGCCACCGCCTCCCGCTCGAGGGAGGCCAGGGCGTCACCGCTCACGTCCACCGGGCTGGGAGCGTCGGGCGCCTCGTCGAAGCCGGGCGCGACGCGCGGCGAGCGCAGCCCACGCCGTAACTCGGTGCGCCCGACGTTGAGGCAGATCGCCACCAGCCATGACCGGACGTCGCCCCGGCCCTGGTTGGCGAAGCCCCGCCAGGCCCGGGCATAGGTCTCCTGGACGAGGTCCTCCGCCGCCCCGGGGTCGGCGCTCATGCGCCGGGCGATGCTCCACACCACGTCGAGGTGGGGCATCGTCGCGTCGAGAAACAACTGGTGCGTCATGGCGTGTACCTGATGGAGACTCCGGAGCCCTCGGATTGATTGCAACGCGGGAGGAGCCCTCGCACTCTCTCAGTTGTCACCGGTCGGTGCTGAGCTCCGGGCAGTGCCAGCCTCCGTCGCCGGCGATGAGCATCCCGGTCTCCGAGCGAGCGAAGAACAGTCGCGGCGGCTGCTTGAACTCGACCAGCACCTCGGTGGCGGTCGTGGCCAGCCGTTTGCCCGTCCGGACGTAGAAGGGCAGGCCGGCCCAGCGCCAGGAGTCGATCTCGGCCCGCAATGCCACGTAGGTCTCCACCTCGGAGCGGGGATCGACGCCCTCCTCGTCCCGGTAGCCGTCGTACTGGCCGCACGATCGCGGCCGGGTCCAGCGGGGGCATGGGCGAGAGCACCTTGACGTTCTCTTTGCGCAGTGCCTTGGCGGTGGTGTCGACCGGCGCATCCATTGGCGACCAAGGCGAGGACGTCGAGCAGATGGTTCTGCACGACGTCGCGCAGGGCGCCCACGTCTTCGTAGATACGCCGGGGGAGCTCGTCACCAGGTGGCGCTCGCCATGCGCACCAACATGTCACCGGACGGCTGGCCCATACCGTGCACACCTACCCCACGGGTCGATGGCGGTGCAGAAGGCGGCGGTCCAGTGCTTCTTCGAATCGAGGGCCGAAAAGCGAGACCGGCCGGAGATCACCAGCAGGCTCATGCGGTGCCGACCGACTCCTCGATCAGCCGGGTCACGATGCGCTTCTCGCCCAGGAGCGTGCGGTGCACGGGGCACCTCTCCGCGATGTCCGCCAGGCGAGCCCGCTGGTCGGCCGTCAACGGCCCGGCCAGGTCGATGTCGCGCTCGATGAGGTCGATCATGCCCCCCTTCGATTCACAGTCCGGGCAGTCCTCGCCATGGCGGCGGCTGTGGCGCAGTCGCACTGCCACGCCCTTGAGCGGCCAGCCTTTGCGGCTGGCGTACATCTGCAGCGTCATCGACGTGCATGCTCCAAGGGAGGCGAGGAGGAGGTCGTAGGGCGTCGGCCCGCTGTCGGCTCGTCGGAGACGAGACTGTGAGCGCCGGCGTCGATGCGCTGCTCGAGCCGACCCTCGGCCCCGCGTACGAGCACCTCCCCCTCCGGTCGACCGTGGGGATGGGTCCGTTGGGCCGGCGCCGGCGCGGGGAGGTACCGGCTCACCCACGCGGCAACGATCTCGGCCACGTAGGCGCCGTCGCCGGCGCCGGTGAGGAGGTGGTCGGCGCCGTCGAGGGACACGAAGCTCTTGGGGTGGCGGGCGGCGTCGAAGATCCGCCTGGCGTTGGCCACGTCGACGAGCTAGTCCGTTGGGGCGTGGAGGACCAGCAGGGGCCGTCGCAGCGAGCGCACGGCCGCCTCCACGTTGGCGCCCCTGAGATCGGTGAGGAACTGGCGACGGACCCGGAAGCGGCGCCCACCAAACTCCACCGCGACCTCGGTCGGCGGGAGCGTTCACCGTGACCACGGCCGCCACCCGGGGAAGCTGGGCCGCGGCGGCGAGCACGGCAGTACCGCCCAGGCCGTGGCCGATGAGGATGACCGGGCCGGCGAACTGACGTCCGAGGGCATCGGAGGCCCGCCGCAGGTCCTCCACATTGGAGGAGAAGTTGGTGTTGGCGAACTCTCCGGCACTGGAACCCCGCCCGGTGAAGTCGAACCGAAGCACGCCCACCCCCGCCTCGACGAGGCCCCGGGCGATCCTCGCCGCGGCGATCGTGTCCTGCGAGCAGGTGAAGCAGTGGGCGATCAGGGCCACCGCCCTCGGCTCTCCGGTGGGGAGATCGAGACGGGCGGCCAGCCGGTCGCCCCCGGAGCCGTCGAATGTGAAACGCCGGGCCAACGGCGCGGGGCCGGCGGGATGCCCGCTCACCGGTCGGATGGGCCATGGGAGGCGCCGTGGCCTCGGTCCTCAGTGGCCGGGCACAGGGGCGGTAGGCACCACTCCACCACGAAGTCCACCGGCCCAGCCCCGGCCACCGCGGCGAGCCGGCGCTGCGCCTCCACACCGTCGGAGAGCGGAGCGCTGATGTCGCCGGTCATGGCCTGCGCCTCCCTCGGCCGACGCCAGTGCGCGGCCCGTACCGGGAACCCGCCTGGCCGGCCTCCCATTCCCCCGTGTAATCGTTGTCTCACGCCGCCGGCCCAGTCTCGCCAAGTTGTTCCTGACTCCAGAGCAGGTCTCCGCCTTGGCCGATGCCATCAAACCCGAGATGTATGCCACCTTGATCCGGTTCGCCGCCTATACCGGTCTGCGGGCGGGGGAGATCGGTGCACTTCGTGTCGGTCGACTCGACCTGTTGAGGGGCACGGTCGAGGTCGCCGAGTCTCTCGCAGACTTGGGAGGGCATCTGGAGTTCGGCGCGACTAATAACTACGCCCGGCGGCACGTGCCCCTCCCGCCGTTCCTAGGGGACGAGCTGGGCGCGTACCTCGCCACCGGCCCCAGCAACAGCGACGACTTGGTGTTTTCCGCTCCCAGGGGCGGTCCGTTGCGACACGGCCTGTTCTACAGGCGTGCGTTCAAGCCTGCCGTGCTGGCCGCCGGCCTGCCGGAGGAACTCCGCTTCCACGACCTCAGGCACACCTATGGCGCGTTCTGCATCGCCTCGACCGCTGACCCGTACGCGGTCATGCGGCGCATGGGTCACTCCCCGATCACGGTGACCTACAACACCTACGGCCACCTGTTCCCGGAACGGGATGCGGAGATCACTGACCGCCTCGAGGACCTCTTCCGTCGAGAGGGTGTGGACTTTTCGTGGACTCGGCCGAGCGCTCCGGCGACTATCTCCACCCTCAGATAGCCTCTGACCTGCGCTCTTGTTTGAGCCCGAGGTCGGACTCGAACCGACGACCTGCTCATTACGAGTGAGGCCGGCGCGGGCGGTGTGCTGGCCTGCGACAATGCTGGTCAGCGGCGAGCCAAACGGCCCGAGTTAGCTGCTCTCGACCTCACTCAGTAGCCACGGGAATGAGCGCTCCGTAGCGGTCGTCGAAGCACTCCTGGTCCTCGATCGCGAGCGGCACCCGCGAAAGGATTTCGGAGTTCAGGTTGAGCATCGTGGCACCGATGGCGTGTTGGACAATCCAGGCCCGGATAACAGGATGGCCAAGTACGTACGAAAGGAACGTTGGTTCGACGAAGGCTGAATCCGCACGAAGTCGCATACAACCCGTGCCACACAGCCAACCGGCTTCACGCTCTCGCACAAGCGCTCGACGGCCAACGTCACCCGTCGTGCTGCCCCCCGTTCAGGTTCAACATTCGATCACGAGAACACTCGGGGCGCTCGACGACAAGATCGAGTCGAACAGCCGGCTCGTTGCCACGGCCGAGCGCTTCCTCAAACTTGCGGTCCTCTTCGAGGAACGTCGGGAATGGTCTGAAGTTTCTGTTTCCGGGCTGGCGACGTTCGTCAACGGCGGTGCTTACACCAAAGGCAGCACTGGTCGTGGGCGTATGGTCATCCGCATCGCTGAGCTGTCTCGCGGTCCTGGCGCATCGACTATTTACAACGAGCTTGACGTGCCCAATGAGAAACTTGCTCGGCCCGGTGACCTGCTGATGTCGTGGTCCGGGTCCCTGGGTGTCTATCGCTGGGTGAGAGATGAGGCGATCATCAATCAGCACATATTCAAGGTGGTCTGCGACCAGTATCCGGCGTGGCTCGTGTTTGATCGTTTGCGGCTGGTAATGCCGACTTTCGCTCGCATCGCGGCCGACAAGGCGACCACCATGGGGCATATCAAGCGCCATCACCTCGACGATCAGCTTGTGAGCGTGCCACCGACAGCGGACGATGTCGCCCGGCTCGATCGACAGCTGGGTCCTCTTTGGGCTCGGCTTATCAGCGCCGAGCGAGAGATTCTCCTTCTTGAGTCCTTGCGTGACACACTCCTTCCCGAGCTGCTTTCCGGCCGGCTGCGTGTCCCGGAGGCCGAGGAGCTGGTTGAGTCGGTGACGTGAGCCGGATTACGGAGTCGGTTGTCGAGGAGGCGTGCCTGGAGTGGTTCCGGGCGCTTGGGTACTCGACGATTGCCGGCCCCGAGATTGGCCCCGACGGCGCGAGGCGGGAGCGGGCGGGATGGGACGAGGTCATTCTCGGCGGTCGCCTCCGCGCCGCCGTCAAGCGGATCAACCCGCAAC
>JBOGIC010000259.1:0-1586 GCA_050744985.1 Acidimicrobiales bacterium | reverse complement strand
GTGCAACCCGATCAGCAGGGCACCGGCGCCGCTGCCCATGACGAACAGCCCGGTCGCCCAGCGCCGGCGAGGCGATGTCCCGATGTCGCCGTCCTGCGCGCTGACGGCGGAGACCGGCGCCACTGCGGTGGCCCGGTGCGCCGGCAGGGCCGCCGCCAGGACGGTGACCAACACCCCCGCCGCCACGCCCACGACGACGGTCGAGAGGCTGAACACCACCGAGGCCGACGGGAGCGAGAAGCCGACCGCCCGCAGCAGCGCGAGCAGACCGTGCGCCGCGCCGGCGCCGAGGGCGACGCCGGCGACCGAAGCGGCGAGGCCCACCACCGCCGCTTCGAGCAGGACCGAGAGCATGACCTGGGCCCGGCTGGCGCCGAGCACCCGCGCCAGCCCGAACTCACGCGAGCGCTGGCCGACGAGGATCGAGAACGTGTTGAAGATGATGAACGCGCTGACCAGCAAGGCGACGAGCGAGAACACGAGCAGGCCGGGCGTGAGGAAGCGCAGGGCGCCGCTCCACGAGCGGCTCGCCTGTTCCGACGCGTCGGCACTGGTCACCACCTCGTAAAGACCGCCGACGGCGGACGCCAGCTGGGCCCGCAGGGCCGTCGCCGGCAGGGCGGGCTCGGCGCGCACGGCGATCTCGTCGTACCGCCCGGTCCGGTCGTAGAGGGCCTGGGCGGTCGCAAGGTCGAACGCCACCGGCGCCGATTCCTCGCCGGCGCCGAGGCCCGTCACCACGAACTCGGCCGTCCCCTGCTGGAACACGATGAGGATCCGGTCGCCCACGTGGAGGCCACGGGCGCGGGCCGTCGACTCGGCCACGACCACCTCGCCGGCCGCCGCCGGCGCGCGGCCGGCGCTGAGCGTGTCACCCGGCGTCCACGCCCGGCCGATCGAGGGGACAGCCGCCAACTTGTGGCTGGGCGCGTCGCCGGCGATCTCGGCGTAGCCGCTGACGGATCCCCAGGCCCGGGCCACGCCCTGGGTGGCCTGCACGGTCGCGAGCAGGTGCTCGGGGACGGCGGTGCGGTCGCTCACGCCCTCGCCGGGTGCGAACGCCGGCGCCGGTCGCACCAGCACCGAGGCACCGGCGTGCGTGGCGGCCAGGGCCCGGCGGTAGCCGGCGTCGATGGTCGCCGAGAGTGCGAAGGTGCCGCACACCAGCCCGACGGCGAGGGCGACGCCCACGGCCGTCTGGGCGAGCCGGACCTTGTGGGTCAGGGATCCCTTCAGCAGTTCCCGCATGCCCCCCGTCCCGTCCGCAGTCAGCCCGACAGGCGGTCGAGGTGGTGGAGGACCCGCTTCGGCGTCGGTGCGTCCAGGTCGTGGGCCACGTGGCCGTCCGCCAGGAACACCACCCGGTCGGCGACCGATGCGGCCGTGTGGTCGTGGGTCACCATCACGATGGTCTGGCCCAACTCGTCGACGGCGCACCGCAGGAACTCGAGCAGGTCGGCGCCGGCCCGGGAGTCGAGGTTGCCGGTGGGCTCGTCGGCCAGGATGATCTCGGGCTGCGACACGAGGGCACGGGCCGCCGCCACCCGCTGCTGCTGGCCGCCGCTGAGCTCGTTGGGACGGTGGTG
>JBOGIC010000258.1:0-5144 GCA_050744985.1 Acidimicrobiales bacterium | reverse complement strand
TCCTGCGGGTGTTCGACCACTACGGCAACCGCGACAACAAGCTCCGCGCCCGGATGAAGTGGCTCGTCGACACCATGGGCATCGACGAGGTGCGCACCCGCATCTTCAAGGAGCGGCGATTCCTGCTCGGCAGCTCGTCGTGGCCCGGCGGCATCCCGTCGATCGTCCAGGAGGAGGGTGACGAGCCTGCCGGTGTCGACACGGCCGTGGACGCCACCCCCGTGGGCGTGCCGGTGGCGCTGCGACTCTCCCGCGAGCTGAGCCCGTACGACAAGTGGGCCCAGGCCAGCGTGATCCGCGGCGTGGCCAAGGGCACCGTGTCGGCGGTCGCCTTCGCCCCCCTCGGCGACATCACGTCGGCGCAGTTCCGGGCCCTGGCCGACATCCAGCGCGAGCTCAAGGCCGAGCTGCGCGTGACCAACCGACAGAACGTCGTGTTCCGCGGGCTGCGCGACGACCACCTGCCTGGCCTCTACCAGCGCCTGTCCGAGCTGGGCATGGCCGACCCCGGCGCCGAGCTGGCCCGCGATGTCGTGGCCTGCCCGGGTGCCGACACCTGCAACCTGGCCGTCACCCAGAGCCGGGGCCTGGCCGACGACATCGGCAAGGCGCTCGAGGAGGCGGGGCTGGCCGAGGTGGGCGGAGTGCGCATCAACATCTCGGGCTGCACCAACTCGTGTGGTCAGCACCACATCAGCGACATCGGTTTCTTCGGGGCCGAGCGGCGTGCCCACGGCGCCTCGGCGCCGGGCTACCAGATGCTGCTGGGCGGCCACGTCGGCCAGACCCAGGTCGAGTTCGGCCAGAAGGCGCTGCGGCTGCCGGCCAAGAACGTCTCGAAGGCCGTCGTCGCCGTGGTGGGCCGCTTCACCGGCGAGCGGGAGGCGGGGGAGACGTTCCCCGACTGGCTCGAGCGGGCGGGCGGCGCCAAGGAAGTCGGGGCCGAGCTCAAGTACCTCGACGTGTTCCCGACCCCGCTGGAGGGCCCCGAGTTCTACGTCGACTACGGCGAGACGGGCCCGTACTCCGCCGAGATCGGCGCGTCGGAGTGCGCTACGTGACCACGGTCGAACCGCAGCCCGACCCGGCACTCGCTGAGGTCTCGGCCGGGTTCGAGCGCGCCACCCCGGGCGAGGTCATCGCCTGGACGGCCGACCGCTTCGGCGACGACCTGACGGTCGCCTGCTCGTTCGAGGACGCGGTGATCGTCGACATCGCCGTGTCGGTGAAGCCCGACATCGAGTTCCTGTTCCTCGACACGCAGTACCACTTCGCCGAGACGCTGTGGTTCGTCGAGGAGCTGCGGCGTCGCTACGACCTCAACCTCAAGGTGATGTCGCCGTTGGTGGAGCCCGACAACCGGTGGCAGACCGACGTGGCCGGTTGCTGTGGCGCGCGCAAGGTCGAACCGCTGAACCGGGGGCTGGCCGGCAAGGCGGCGTGGATCACGGGGCTCAAGCGGGTCGACGCCCCCACGCGGGCCAATGCCCCGATCGTCTCGTGGGACGACGCGCGCGGCATGGTGAAGGTCAACCCGCTGGCGACGTGGACGCCGCTCGACCTGGCGGTCTACGCCAACGAACACGGGTTGCTCGTGAACCCGCTCACCGAGCGCGGCTACCCGTCGATCGGCTGCTGGCCGTGCACCAAGCCGGTGGCGCCGGGCGAGGACGCCCGGGCCGGGCGCTGGGCGGGATTGGACAAGACCGAGTGCGGGCTTCACGCTTGACGGCTCTGACCCAGACCGTCGCTCCTTATCGCCTCGACCACCTCGATGCGCTCGAGGCCGAGGGCATCTTCATCTTCCGTGAGGTGGCGGCGGAGCTCGAGCGGCCCGTGCTGCTGTTCAGCGGCGGCAAGGACTCGATCGTGCTGTTGCGCCTGGCGGAGAAGGCGTTCCGGCCGGGCCGGTTCCCGTTCCCGATCATGCACGTCGACACCGGCCACAACTTCCCCGAGGCTATCGAGTTCCGCGACCGGCGCGTGGGCGAGTTGGGCGAGCGGCTGATCGTCGCGAGCGTGCAGGACGACATCGACGCCGGCCGGGTGGCCGAGGAGCCGGGCGCCCAGCCGAGCCGCAACCGGCTCCAGACCGTCACCCTGTTGCGGGCCCTCGAGGAGTACGGCTTCGACGCCGCCTTCGGGGGCGCCCGGCGCGACGAGGAGAAGGCGCGGGCCAAGGAGCGCATCCTCAGCTTCCGCGACGACTTCGGCCAGTGGTTGCCCAAGAACCAGCGGCCCGAGCTGTGGAACCTGTTCAACGCCCGCATCCGCAAGGGCGAGCACATCCGGGCGTTCCCGATGTCGAACTGGACCGAGCTCGACGTGTGGGAGTACATCGGGCGCGAAGGCCTCGAAGTCCCCAAGATCTACTTCTCGCACCGCCGCACGGTCGTCCAGCGCGACGGCATGCTGCTGGCCGTCGGCGGGCCGGTGACGCCGCAGTTGGGCGAGGTCGTGGAGGAGGACGCCTGCGTGCGCTACCGCACGGTCGGCGACATGAGCTGCACGGGTGCCGTGCGGTCGGTGGCGGAGACGGTCGAGGAGATCGTCTCCGAGATCGCCACCACGCGCATCACCGAGCGGGGCGCCACCCGCGCCGACGACCGCTTCTCCGAAGCCGCGATGGAGGATCGCAAGCGCGAGGGCTACTTCTAACCATGGCGATTACTCCGCGCCATTGGCCCTCCGAGGTACCACTTTCGCGAGTTAATCGGACGTGAACCTCGCCCGCGCCGGCTTGGTGCGGGTCGCGACCGCCGGATCGGTGGACGACGGGAAGAGCACCCTCATCGGCCGGCTGCTGTACGACACCAAGTCGATCCTGGAAGACCAGCTGGCCGCCGTCGAGCGCGACTCGAAGCGGCGCGGGCTCGACGACGTCAACCTGGCGTTGCTCACCGACGGCCTGCGGGCCGAGCGCGAGCAGGGCATCACCATCGACGTCGCTTACCGGTACTTCGCCACGACCAAGCGCACGTTCGTGCTCGCGGACACGCCGGGCCACGTGCAGTACACCCGCAACATGGTGACGGGCGCGTCCACGGCGGACGTGGCGGTCGTGCTGGTCGACGCCCGGGCCGGGGTGATGGAGCAGAGCCGGCGCCACGCGTCGATCGCGGCGCTGCTCAACATCCCCCACGTCGTGCTGGCCGTGAACAAGATGGACCTCGTCGCCTGGGACGAGAGCGTCTTCGACGGCATCGCCCTCGAGTTCACCCAGGTCGCCGGGCAGCTCGGCCTCGCCGACGTGGTGGCGATCCCGATGTCGGCCCTGCGGGGCGACAACGTCGTCGACCGCTCCGACGCCATGCCGTGGTACCGGGGGCCGACGCTGCTCGGCTACCTCGAGGAGCTGGAGGTCACGTCGTCGCACGACCTCGCGCACCTGCGCTTCCCCGTGCAGTACGTCATCCTCTCCGCCGGCTCCGGCCAGTACGACGAGCGCCGCTACGCCGGGCAGGTCGCCGGCGGCGTGCTGCGCCCGGGCGACGAGGTGCTCGTGATGCCGGGCGGGCAGCGCACGAAGGTGACCAGCGTGCAGAGCCACGACGTCTGGCTGGACGAGGCGTTCCCACCCCAGTCGGTCAGCGTCAGCCTGGCCGATGACATCGACGTCGGTCGGGGCGACATGCTCGTGGCCGCGGACGGCGTCGCCCAGCCGATCGTCACCCAGGAGCTGGCGGCGACGGTGTGCTGGATGCACGAGCAGCCCCTCGTGATGGGGAAGCGCTACGCCCTCAAGCACACCACCCGCACGGCCCGGGCGGTCGTGACCGAGGTGATCGACCGTCTCAGCATGGACGATCTGCACCCCGAGCCGGCCGAGCAACTGGCGATCAACGAGATCGGCCAGATCGGTTTGCGCACGACGGCGCCGCTGGTGCTCGACCCCTACACGCGGAACCGGGTCACCGGCGGCTTCATCCTCATCGACGAAGCCACCAACGCCACCGCCGGCGCCGGGATGGTGCTGTAGTGCCCCAGAGTGGTGAGGTGACGGTCGAGAGCAAGCGCGCCGCCCAGGCGGCGGTCACCCGCTCGCAGCTGGTCGCCGTCGGCCACCGGCTCTTCGCCGAACGGGGCTTCGCCGGGACGTCGACCGAGGACCTCGTAAAGGAGGCCGGCGTCACCCGGGGCGCGCTCTACTACCACTTCCGGGACAAGCAGGACCTCTTCCGCGCCGTGTTCGCTGCCATCGAGGAGGGCGTGAACGAGCACGTGACGGCGGTCGCGATGGCCCAAGCCGACGAACCCTGGGCCGGCCTCGTCGCCGGATGCTCGGCGTACCTCGATGCGAGCCTCGACCCCGCGACCCAGCGCATCGCCCTGATGGACGCGCCGTCGGTGCTGGGGTGGGACGCGTGGCGGGAGATCGGCGCCGAACATCGATTCGGCCTCCTGGCCGCCGGGCTCAGCTGGGCGATGGCGGCGGGGGAGATCGAGCCCCAGTCGGTGGCGCCCCTGGTGCACGTCCTGTTGGGCGCCCTCAACGAGGGCGCGCTGTTCATCGCCCGGGCCGACGACCGCATGGAGGCGCGCGACGAGGTGGTGGCGGCCGTCGAACGGTTGCTGGCGGGCCTGAAAACCGGTTGACGTGCCATCCCGCCCCGCATACATACTGTCTGTATGTTGACGGAGATCGGCAGGGACGGGCGGGCGGAGTTGCACCTGAGCGGGCCGGTGGGCGCCGCCGTCGGTTTCGGGCTGGCGGTCGTGCTGCTCGCGCCCCTGCTGTTCTTGTCGAAGCTGGCCGGGATGCAGTTCCTGGCCGTGCAGCTGAGCTTCATCGGCGCCGTCTACTTCGGCTTCGGCGTCGCCGACGGGCGGATCACGGGCTTGGCCGTCGAGTTCCTCGTGGCCGGCGCCTTCCTCTTCGCCGCTGCCGCCGCCCTGTGGGCGGACGCCCCGATCGTCCTGGCCATCGGCTACGCCGCCCACGCCGCCTGGGACCTGGCGCACCACCCGCGCACCGCGCTCATGCCGGTGCGCCCGTGGTACCCGCCCTTCTGCGTCGTCTACGACCTGGTCTGCGCCGTGTTCGTCCTCGCCTGGCTCCCGCTCGGCGGTGTTGCGTAGGGGCTCAGCGCTTCTTCGCCGCCGGCGCCTTCCGGGTGGCCGACTTCCGGGTGGCCGTCTTGCCC
>JBOGIC010000257.1:0-2134 GCA_050744985.1 Acidimicrobiales bacterium | reverse complement strand
CCTCAAGGCCATCTCGGGCGTCCGGCCGGTGTCGTCCGGATCGGTTCGCTTCGACGGCCAGGACATCGTCTCGGTGCCCGCCCACAAGCGGGTCACGATGGGCATCTCGCAGGCTCCCGAGGGCCGGCGGATCTTCCCGGGGATGACGGTGCGGGAGAACCTCGACATGGGCACCTACGCCCGCAAGGAAGGCAAGGGCGGGTTCTCCGCCGACCTCGACCGGGTCTTCGCGCTGTTCCCGCGGTTGGCCGAGCGTCGCAACCAACCCGGCGGCACCCTGTCGGGCGGTGAACAGCAGATGCTGGCCATCGGGCGCGCTCTCATGGCCAGCCCCAAGGTGCTCCTCCTGGATGAGCCATCCATGGGCCTGGCGCCGCGCCTGGTCACCCAGATCTTCGAGATCGTCACCGAGATCAACGCGCAGGGCACGACGGTGCTGCTGGTCGAGCAGAACGCGGCGCAGGCGCTCCAGCGGGCCGACCGGGCCTATGTGCTCGAGGCGGGCCGGGTGGTCAAGGCCGCCGTCGCCCGCGAGCTGCTGGAGGACGACGCCGTGCGGGCCGCCTATCTCGGGGGCGACGTAGCCTCGGGACCATGAGCACTGAGCTCCTGTGCCTGCACGACGCGTACCTCCGCTCCTTCACCGGTCGCGTCGCGGAGGTGCGCGGGACCGACGTGCGCCTCGACCGCACCGCCTTCTACCCGACCGGCGGCGGCCAGCCCCACGACACGGGCCGCCTCGGGGGCGCGGCACGGGTCGTGAAGGTGTGGAAGGAAGGCGGCGACGTGTGGCACGCGGTGGAGGGCGCCGCGCTCACCGAGGGCGACGAGGTCGCGGGTGAGGTCGAATGGGACCGGCGGCACGCCCTCATGCGCACCCACACGGCCCTGCACGTCCTCTGCGGGGTCATCTGGAACGAATGGGGCGTGCCCGTCACCGGCGGGTCGATGGAACCCTTGTCGGCCCGGATGGACTTCGAGTTCGACCCGCTGCCCCAGGGTTTCGGCGCCACCGTCGAGGGCTTGGTCAACACCGAGCTGGCCGCCGCCCGGCCGGTGGAGGTCGCCTGGGTCCCTCGGACGGATGCGTTCGGGGACGCCGACCTCATCCGTACCAAGGTGTCGCTTATCCCGGAGGGGGTCGACCCGATCCGCGTGATCGACATCGTCGGCCTGGACAAGCAGGCCGATGGCGGGCTGCACGTCCGTTCCACCGGCGAGGTGGGCCGCATCCGGGTGACGAAGACGGAGTCGAAGGGCAAGGGCTTCAAGCGCGTCCGCCTCGAGGTCGTCGATGCCTGACAACGTCGGCGTGCTGCGGGACCGGCTGCGGGAGATGGATCGGGTCGTCGTGGCGTTCAGCGGTGGGGCCGACTCCGCCTTCCTGGCCTGGATGGCGCACGACACGCTCGGCCGCGACGCCTCGCTGGCCGTGACCGCCGTGTCGGCGTCGTTGGCGGGGGAGGAGCGCGACGACTGCGCCGCCCTCGCCGCCGAGTGGGGCCTGCGGTGGACGGCGGTCGACACCCATGAGCTCGACCGGCCCGCCTACGTCGCCAACGGTCTCGACCGCTGCGCCCACTGCAAGACCGAGCTGATGGACGTGCTGGCGCCGGTGGCGGCCGCCGAGCGGGCGACGGTCGTGCTGGGCGTGAACCTCGACGACCTGAGCGACCACCGGCCCGGCCAGGCGGTCGCGGCCGAGCGCCAGGCGCGTTTCCCGTTGGTCGACGCCGGGTTCACCAAGGCCGACGTGCGGGCCGCGTCACGAGCCCTCGGACTGCGGACGTGGGACAAGCCGGCCGCCGCCTGCCTCGCGTCCCGTGTGCCCCACGGCGTGCCGGTGACCCTCACGACGCTCCAACGGGTCGCCGACGCCGAGGCGGGCGTCCGGGCGCTGGGCTACCGCCAGGTGCGCGTCAGGCACTACGGCGACGTCGCCCGCCTCGAGCTCGACGTGCCCGACCTCGAGCGGGCGGTGGCACACCGCCGCGAGGTCGTCGCCGCGGTCAAGGCCGCCGGCTACCGCTACGTCACCCTCGACCTCGAGGGGTTCCGCTCCGGCAACCTGTCGGTGCCGGAGCGGTAACACGTTTGGCGGCGGTCCGGTGCTACTGGGCCGTCTCGGTGGCCC
>JBOGIC010000256.1:0-2988 GCA_050744985.1 Acidimicrobiales bacterium | reverse complement strand
CCTCTACGACGCGGCCACGGGCGTCAACCTCCAGCCGACGAACCGCGTGCGGCCCGAGAACCTCTGGCGCCTCAAGCCGGGCTACCTCCCGATTTACCCGGCCGAGGAGCGCGACGGCTGGATCTGGGTGTCGACCAAGCCGCTCCCCCGGCCCGCCGGCTATAACCCGGCGCTGGAGCAGCCCCCGGTCGGCGGGGCCCCGGAGGAGATCCGCGACGAGGCTCTCGAGGACATCACCACCGAGGTCGTGAAGACGGTGCAGGTCCGGCTGGGCAACAGCTTCGAGTTGCGGATGCCGACGAATCCCCTGCCCGGCCACACCTGGGACATCCGTATCGCCGGCGAGTGCCTGGAAGTCGCCGACCAGGGCCTGCTGCCCGCCGACCCGCCGCGGTGGCGGGTCCAGCTCGCCGCCCTCACCGAAGGCGAGGACGAGGTGCGCTGTGAGTTCCGCGCCCCCTGGGACCGCGAGCCGTCGGAGATCTGCCGCTACGTGGTGACCATCCTCCCGCCCGACTGAAGGGAGAGGGCGCACGCCACGCCGGCAACCGCGCCCTGGGCGGCGGCGACCTGGACGATTTGCAGGCCGGGCACGACGTCCCCGCAGGCGTACACCCCGGCCACGGTGGTGTGGTGGTCGTGGTCGACGACGATGCCGCCCTCGTCGTTCACGGCACAGCCGATCAGAACCGCGAGGTCGCTGCGGGGGCGGTGGGCGATCGAGAAGAAGGCCAGCGCGCATGGGATCGTCCGCCCGCTGCGCAGCGTCACACCCTCGAGATGGCCGCGGGTGCCGGTCAGGGCCACGGCGTCGTCCTCGATCACCTCGACGGCGTCGTCGTCGAGGTCGGCCCGGCACGTGGCGTCGCCCTCGAAGCTCGTACCGTCGGTGACGATGGTCACCTGCGCCGCCCAGTTCAGGAGGCCGAGCGCGAACCCGGCCACGTGCTGGCTCCAGCCGAACACGACCACCCGCCGGTCGCGGGCCTCGTAGCCGTCGCAGGTCGGGCAGTGGAACACATCCGCGCCGTAGTGCTCGAAGAAGCCGTCGACCTCCGGGAAGCGGTCCTCCACGCCGGTGGCGAGCACCATCCGGCGCGTGACGAGGTCGCCCGCGGTCGTACGGACGAGGAAGGTCTCGTCGGGCCGGGCCTCGACCGTCTCGACCCGTGCCTCGACGAACTCGGCCGTCGGGTAGGCCAGCAGTCCCTCACACGCCCGCTCGATGAGCTCGGACGGGTCTATGGGGTCGAGGCCGAGATAGCCGTGGGTCCGCTCGACCGACCGGTTGCGACGCTGGCCGGCGTCGACGAGGGTGACGCGCCGCCGGTGGCGCGCCAACCACGTGGCCGCGCTGAACCCCGCGGGGCCTCCGCCGACGACGACCGCGTCGGTCGACTCTGGCTCAGCCGCGGGAGCCCGCTCGGGCCGCGGCGCGTGCCCGGGGGCGCGGCGGCTCGTCGGGCGCCTTCGGCCGCGGGCGGCTGGGGACCGTCTTCTTGGCCTCCTCGAGCCGCTGGCCGAGCTCCTGCAGCGTCTTGCGGCCCATCGCCTTGCGGACCTCGGGGAACAGCTCGGTCTCTTCCTCTTCGACGTGGTGCCGGACGTTCTCGATGAGCACCATCATCTTGGCCCGGAACCGTTCGTGGTCGGGGCTCATCTTGTCGATCTCGGCGGCGAGCCACTTGACCACGTGATGCTCCTCGAGCGACTCCAAGACGGTGTCCTCGACCGTGGGCACGTACTCCCGGATCGTGGGGTAGAACACCATCTCCTCGATGACCGCGTGGACCGAGAGCTCCTTCACGACCCGCTCGGCGATGTCGCGCTGGGCGGCGTGCGCCCTGCCACCCGTCTTCTCGAACTTCTTGAACAGCTGTTCGACCGTCTTGTGATCCTGCTTGAGCAGGGTGATGGCATCCATGGCTGCGATGTTCCCGAGCGCAGGTACCGTGAAACGAAGCTTCAAGGATACGGGTTAACGTCGCGCGGATCGAGACCAAGACGACGCTGTCCCCCTCACCATCCAGCGTCGGTGCGGCCCGGCGGTTCGTGCGCGATGTGCTCACGAGCCGGCAAGTCGGTGAGCAGGTCGTCGAGACGGTAACGCTGCTCACCAGCGAGGTCGTCACCAATGCGATCATCCACGCCGGCGCCGGCCCGGAGCTGGTCGTGCGCCTCACGCGCGGCCGGGTGCGGGTCGAGGTGCACGACACTGTGTCGTCGGTGCCGTCGCGGATCAGGGAGGACCTGTTCTCGCTGTCCGGCCGGGGCATGGCGATCGTGGACGAGCTGGCCCGGGACTGGGGTGTGGAGCACGTGCCCGAGGGCAAGCGCGTGTGGTTCGAGGTGGCGGTGGCGGTGGCGGCGCCGGCGCGCCAGAGCCAGTCGTGGGCACCCCGTATCCGCTGAGGCGCCTGGCCGCCCTCGCCCTCCCGCTGGTCGTCGTCGTGGTCGCGCCCGCGTGCGCCGGCGGCTCGGGCACGGGAGTGGCCCCAACCACCGTCCCCCGGCCGACGACGACGGCGGGGGACACCAAGGTCACCGCCGCCACCGCGGTCGTGGAACCCGACTCGATCGGAGGCATCCCGCTCGGGGCCACCAGGCAGGAGGCGATCGAGGTCTTCGGCCCTCCGGACTCCACCGCCGAGGACCAGCTCCGGTGGCAGTTCGGCGGCGGGACCGCGCGCGGGCTGACCCTGTTCTTTCGCAGCGGGTCGACGTTCTCCCCCGGCCTCACCGATTGGATCGCGACCGCCCGCGGTCCCGTGACGGCCAAGGGCGTCGGCGTGGGCGACGGGGCCGGCGCGGTGATCGCCGCCTACGGCGCGCTCGATCCGTTCTGCTGCGAGACCAAGGTTGCGTCGGTCGAGCAGGCGGGAGGCCGGATGATCGTCGTCGTCGGCTCGTACGGCACGAGCGCGGTGGGCCAGGTGATCGGCGGCGACCCCAAGGCCTGGTCGCGCTCGATCGCCGACTAGCAGTTGG
>JBOGIC010000255.1:0-1856 GCA_050744985.1 Acidimicrobiales bacterium | reverse complement strand
TCCGACGGCGCGAGCCGTCCCCACGCGTCGGCGGCGGCGTCCACCACCGCCGTCGCGACATCGCGCAGCGGGCTGTCCGCGTTCGGCTTCGGCCCGGTGCCTCCGCACTTCGAGCCGACCACCGTCGTGACGCGCGACACGAGGTTGCCGAAGTTGTTGGCCAGGTCGGCGTTGTAGCGCGCCAGCAGTCCTTCGTAGGAGAAGTCGCCGTCGGGGCCGAACGGGGTGTCGCGGAGGAAGTGGTAGCGCACGGCGTCCACGCCGTAGTCGGCCACGAGCGCCGCCGGCGTGATCTGGCTCAGCTTGGTGTTGCTCTTGGAGATCTTCTCGCCGCCCAGCAGCAGCCACCCGTGGGCGGCCACGCACCGGGGCGGCTCGAGCCCCGCCGCGAGCAGCATGGCGGGCCAGTACACGGCGTGGAAGCGGATGATGTCCTTGCCGACGAGGTGGTAGTCGGCGGGCCACCAGTAGGCGAAGCGCTCATCGTCTTCGCCGTAGCCGGCGGCGGTGATGTAGTTGGGCAGGGCGTCGAACCATACCCACGTGACCTGCGACGGGTCCCAGGGCAGCGGGACGCCCCAGTCGAACGAGCTGCGGCTGATCGAGATGTCCTGCAGACCCTGGCGGATGAAGCCCAGCACCTCGTTGCGACGGGTGACGGGGATCACCGCCTCGGGATGGGCGTCGTAGTAGTCGAGGAGGCGCTTCTCGTAGCGGGACAGGCGGAAGAACCAGTTGCGCTCCTGCACCGTCTCGACCGGCCGGCGGTGGATCGGGCAGAGCCCGTCGACCAGCTCGGACTCGTTGTAGTACGCCTCGCACGCCACGCAGTACAGGCCCTCGTAGGTGTCGAGCTCGATGTCGCCGTTGTCGTAGATGGCCTGCAGGAACTTCTGCACCGAGCGCGTGTGGCGCTCCTCGGTCGTGCGGATGTAGTCGTCGTACCGGATCTCGAGCAGGTCCCACCCGTCGCGGAAGCGGCGGCTGTTGTGGTCGGCCAACTCCTTGGGGTGCAGGCCGAGCGCGTCGGCCGCCTGCTTGTTCTTCAGGCCGTATTCGTCGGTGCCGGTGACGTAGAGCACGTCGTCGCCCAGCAGGCGGTGCCAGCGACTCACCGCGTCGCCGATGACGGTCGTGTACGCGTGCCCGATGTGGGGCGCGTCGTTCACGTAGTAGATCGGCGTCGTGCAGTAGAACTTGGCCACGGCTGAAGGCTAGGTCACCTGTCCGGTTTTTCTGACGGGATTTTGCAGCCCGCGAGCACGGCCGCGATCGAGAACTCCGGGCCGAACAGGGCGACGCCGAGCCGCTCCAGGCGTTGGGCATCGTCGAGCGCGAGCGACGTGCCCGTCACCCGCACCGCACCGCCGCCCAGCGATCGTCCGTAGCGCCGCACGATCCGCTCCGCCTCGCCGGCCGGCTCGTGCCCGGGCCGGCCCTCGGCCAGCAGCCGCACCACGAGCTCGAGGCTGCTCATCGTCGGTGCGACGGCCGGCGGCCGTGAGGTGGTGACCGCCTCCTCGGCGTCGGGCACGATCGCGATCTCGCCGGCGCTGCCATCGACGGCCACGCCGCAGCCCACCAGCCGCGCCCGCGCCCCGTCGACGCCGCAGACGAACGGCACGCCCAGCTCCCGGCACAGCAGGGCGATGTGGCTGAGCGGTGACGCGTCCTGCTCCATCACCACGCCCGCATGGCCGAACACGATCCCGTAGTCCGCCGTCGTGAGGTGTTCCACCACAGCGATGCCGGACGGGACTCCGACCCGTCCCACAGCGCGGCCCGGCGCGCACGGCCGTCCCCTGAGGGCCGGCGCGGCGGTGCTGCGCGCGGCCACGGCGTTCGGGCCACGCAGG
>JBOGIC010000254.1:0-2628 GCA_050744985.1 Acidimicrobiales bacterium | reverse complement strand
GCCCCATTCCCACCAGCGGCGCAACCGGTTCGACCGGTTTGCCGAACGGGCCGTGCACGTCGTCAGCGGCGCGCCGTTCTTCGCCATCTGCGCCGTCTTCATCGTCGTGTGGGTCCCGACGCTGTGGATCATGAAACCCGAGCCGAGCCAGCTCATGGTGCAGACCGTCACCGCCATCGTGACGTTCCTCATGGTCGCCCTCCTGCAGAACTCGCAGCGGCGCAACGAGGAGGCCGTCAACCTCAAGCTCAACGCCATCGCCCAGGCCGTCGCCGACCTCATGCGCGAGCGCACCGGCGAAGACCAGGACCTGCGGGACAACATCGAGCGCCTCACCCGAACCGTCGGGCTCGAAGAGCGGGTCACCACCCGCCGGCGCACTCCTACCGAGAACGGAGCGAAGTGACCAGCGCCACCAGCTCCTGGTAGAGCCGGTCGGCGCCCGCCAGGTCGGGCGCGATGCACACGGCGCCCATCTTCCCGTAGTCGTGAATAGCACCGAGCAGGTGCAACGTCACGCCCGTGCCCGTCGCCGGGTCGAAGGCGAGCCCGGCCCGGTCGACGGCGTCGATCACGGCTTCGGGCGTGAGCCCGACGAGCGACGGCTCCTTGATGTTGTCGGTGGCGACGTAGCGCTTGACGGCGCCGTCGGCCCCGATCAGCTCGCCCGTGTCGTGGTCGTAGTGGCCGCCGGTCACCAGCCGCGCCATCCAGAACGGATGGGTGGTGCCGCCCATGCGCAGGTTGATCTCGCTGAGGTACACGGCATTGCCGCCGTGCCCGTGGGCCACGAGGAAGTCGATGCCGAACGAGCCCAGCACGCCGGCGGCGGCCAGCTCCCGGGCGACCCGCTCGGCGTTGGTCTGGATGGTCAGCCGGTAGTCCGGGTCGGCGGGGAACCGGCATCCGAGGTACACCTGCCCCTGCGGCCCGCCCAGCACCTGGTCGTGCGTCGACACGACCTCGAACGCCCCGCCCGGTGCGATGCGCAGTTGCACGCTGGGCGACACCATCGGCTCGTGGCGGACCAACTCCTCCACGATGGCCCCCTCGGCCTCGACCTTCGCCTCGTAGTCGGGCCACGTCTCCTCGAGGGCGCAGAAGGTGGTCGACGACGCCGCCAGCGGTGTCGTCGGGTCGCGCAGCTCCACGATGGCGTTGCCCTGGCCCGAGAACCCGTTGTTGAGCTTGATCACCACCGCGTCCGCGTGCGGTGACCGCGCCCGGATGTGCTCGATGGCGTGCTCGATGTCGGCGAGGAGGTGGAGGCCCTCGCGGCCTTCCAGCACCGACACCCCCGCCTGGCGGGCCGTTCGGCGCGACCCGGTCTTCGTCCCGAACCACGACAGCTCCGCCGGCGATCCGTACAACGGCAGTTCGAGCGCCTCGGCCAGCGCCCGCTCCGAGTCCGTCACGTTGAACGGCAGCAGGTAGGCCTCGTCGGGATCGCCGGCCCGCTTGCGGATCTCGTCGCGCGTCGACTCGTGGGCCAGCAGCTTGTCCGACAGCGGTTGGATCGTGGCGTCGTCCACGTGGACGAGGTCGAGCCGCCGCCGGGCGTCCTCGGGGTCGGGGAGGAAGCGCAGGTAGTAGTCGACGATGGCGGGGTCGACGGGCAGCGACGTGACGTACACCAGGTGCAGGTCGGGGCGGCGCAGGAACAGCAGCATGAACAGCATGCGCTCCTCGTAGTGCAGCACGCCCGTGATCTTGCGCAGCTCGCTATCGGCGAACGACAGCGACGGCAGCACCACGACCGTGCCCGACTCGAGGTCGGCCGGGCCGCGCTGGCCCAGCCGCTCCACGAACGCCTGCTGGCGCTGCTCCCAGGTGGTCGTACTCGTCACGAGTCCCTGCGTCAGGGCCCGATCACATCCGGCCCGAGGGCCTCGTCGATGGCGGCGAGCGTGGCGTCGTCGAGCTTGACGCCCGACGCGGCGGCATTGTCCTCCAGCTGGTGGGGCCGGCTCGCGCCGACGATGGCCGAGGTGATCTCGGGGCGCCGCAGGACCCATGCCAGCGCCAGCTGCGCCAGCGTCAGACCCAGATCGTCGGCGATGGGGCGCAGGCGCTGGACGGCCTCGAGCACCTCGTCGGTGCGGAAGCGGCCCATGAAGTGCGCCACTTGGCTGGACGCCCGGCTGTCCGCCGGCGGCGGGTGACCCGGCCGGTACTTGCCCGTGAGCACGCCCTGCCCGAGTGGCGACCACACGATCTGGCCGATGCCGTTCGGGTGGCAGATCGGGATGACCTGGTCGGCCTTGCGCCACAGCATCGAGTACTCGGGCTGGCTCGACACGAACCGGGCGACCGCCGGCCGGCCTGCGTGGCCCGAACGCTGTGACAGGTCGATCGCCGCCTGGATCTGCTCGGGCGTCCACTCGCTGAACCCGATGTAGCGGGCCTTCCCCGACTCGACCAGCTCGGTGAGGGCCTGCATGGTCTCCTCGAGTGGCGTGTCCTTGTCGTAGCGGTGGCACTGATAGAGGTCGACATAGTCGGTCCGCAGCCTCCGCAGCGACGCCTCCGACTGCTTGCGAATCTGCGCCGCCGACAAGCCCTTGTCCGTGTCCGACATCCGGAAGAACGCCTTGGTGGCGAGGTGGTACGACGTGCGCGGGTGGCTGC
>JBOGIC010000253.1:0-2226 GCA_050744985.1 Acidimicrobiales bacterium | reverse complement strand
CCCAGGTCAGAGGGCATTTTCCGCGAATGGTCAGCGGTCGCTACCCGTGCCTATCGGTGGATCCGGGCTTACAAGAACGGCAGAAACTCAGCCGACCAGCAGCTCCCGGGCGCCGCTGCGGTCGCAGTTCTGGCGGAGCTTGGCCAGGGCCCGGCGCTCGATCTGGCGGATCTGCTCGCGGCTGAGGCGGAACAGGGCGCCGACCTCGTCGAGGGTGCGGGACTTGCCGCGGTCGAGGCCGTAGCGCAGGCACACGACCCGGCGCTCGCGCTCGCTCAACGTCTCGAGCAGGCGCTGGACCTGGGCCGGCAGCATCTTGTCGGAGACGACGTCGAACGGTGACTTGGCCTCGCGGTCGGGGAGCACGTCGCCCAGCTCGACGTCGTTGTCGGGGCCGTAGCGCTCGGAGATCGACGCGACGTCCATCGGGAAGTTGAGGGCGTCGCGGACCTTGGCCGGAGTCACGCCCACCTGCTCGGCCACCTCGTCGATCGTGGCGGTGCGGCGGTGGTCGGTCTCGAAGTGCAACTGCGCCCGGCGCACCTGGCCCAGGAGGTTGCCGGCCTGAACGGGGAGGCGGATGGCCCGGCCACTGTTGGCGATGGCCCGGGAGATCGACTGGCGGATCCACCACGTGGCGTAGGTGGAGAACCGGAACCCGCGCCGGACGTCGAAGCGGTCGACGGCGTGCATGAGGCCGACGTTGCCCTCCTGCACCAGGTCGAGCAGCGACAGGCCCGAGGCCGTCGTGTACCGCTTGGCCACCGACACGACCAGGCGGAGGTTGGCCTTCACGAACTCCTCGGCCGCCTCCTCCCCGTCGGCGACCTGGCGGAGGAGCTTGCGGCGCACGTCGTCGCTGAGGTCGTCACCGTGCTGGGCCAGGGTCTCGGACGCCTCGCGGCCTCCCAGCACCGCCATGCCCAGGCGAGTCTCGTCGGCCTTCGTGAGGAGCGCGTGCCTGCCGATCTCGGTCAGGTAGAGCTTGACGAGCTCCTCCTCACTGGTCCCGCCGGCGGTTGTGGAGAACTCCCTGGGCACTCGTGAGACCTTTCTTCGTCGCCGTCCGGGTTCGGATCCCCGGCCACCTCCTATATACAACGCCGGCGCGAGCGGTGTGCTTCCCACTCTCCTGGGTAGCTACCTACCCGTGGAACGGGCCAGCGACAAACACGGGCCTCGGCTCGACGATGCCCTCGAGCAGGACACGCGGTCGATCGTGCAGGGCCAGCCGGTGGAGGCCCGGGCCGACGAGGCGCGCGAGCAGGAAGGTCCGGGCGAAGGGGAGCCCACGCCCGACGTGCGTCTCACCGGCGACGAGGTGGAGGCACGGGCCGAGCTGGCCCGGCACCTCGACCCGTCCGTCTTCCCGGCCCGCACCGAGCAGTTGTGCGAGTCGGCGGCGCGCCACCACGCGCCCGGATGGATCCTCACTCTCCTGCGCGCCCTGCCCGACGGCACCTACGACACGACCGAGGACGTGTGGTCGGCCCTCGGCGGCACCCGGGAGACCCGCTCGGCGTAGCCCGTAGTATCCGCCCGTGAGCACTCGGGAGCCCGTCGACCGGGTGCTGACCGTGCCGAACCTGATCACCCTCGTCCGGCTGTGCATGATCCCCGTGTTCGTCTGGCTGCTGTTCGGCCGGGAGAACCCCACCGGAGCGGCGGTGCTGCTGGGGGTGCTCGGCGCCACCGACTGGGTCGACGGCTTCATCGCCCGGCGGTTCAACCAGGTCTCCACGGTCGGGAAGGTGTTCGACCCGATTGCCGACCGGCTGCTCCTGTTCACGGCCGTCATCTGCATCCTCATCGAGGGGGCGGTACCGGCGGTGATCGCCTGGCCCGTCATCGCCCGGGAGGTCCTCGTCTCGGTGGCCGTGGCCGCCCTGGCGGCGATGGGCGCCCGCCGCATCGACGTGACGTGGTTCGGCAAGGCGGGGACCTTCGCCCTGATGTGCGCGTTCCCCCTCTTCCTGGCCGCCAGCGACGACGACTTCCCCCTCCACGACGCCGCGCTGGTGGGCGCGTGGATCTTCGCCGTCGCCGGCCTGATCCTCAGCTACTACGCGCTGATCCAGTACGTGCCCCTCGCGCGGCGCGCGCTCGCCGAGGGGCGGCAGGGCAAGGCGACGCCCGCGTCCGGGTAGGGTCGGACGCGATGCGCGCCGTGATCATGGCCGGCGGTGAAGGGACCCGCCTCCGGCCCCTGACCTCCAACCAGCCCAA
>JBOGIC010000252.1:0-8066 GCA_050744985.1 Acidimicrobiales bacterium | reverse complement strand
TGCCAGGTGTGCTGCCATCGCCAGTGCCAATTCAATTCCCACCGTGGTTGACAATACATTTGCCACACCGGTCCTGCAGCGGCCCCTGGAGCTGGGTGCGGACATCGTCGTGCACTCCACGACCAAGTACCTGGGCGGCCACTCAGACGTCGTCGGCGGCGCCGTCGTGACCAATTCCGACGAGGTCGCCGAGCAGCTGTTCTTCCTGCGCAACGCGGCCGGTGCGGTGCCGGGTCCGTTCGACAGCTGGCTGACCCTGCGCGGCATGAAGACGCTGGCGTTGCGGATGGAGCGGCACAGCGACAACGCCGAGCGGATCGTCGAGGCGCTCGTCGGGCACCCGAAGGTCACCAAGGTCTACTACCCGGGCCTGCCCGACCACCCCGGCCACGAGATCGCGGCCAAGCAGATGCGGGCCTTCGGCGGCATGGTGTCGTTCCGGATGGCGTCGGAGGAGGCGGCCGTCCGGGTCTGCGAGCGGACCCGGCGGTTCACCCTGGGTGAGTCGCTCGGCGGCGTGGAGTCGCTGATCGAGCACCCGGCCCGCATGACCCATGCGTCCGTGGTCGGCTCACCCCTGGAAGTCGACCCGGGCCTCGTGCGCCTCTCGGTCGGGATCGAGGACGCCGCCGACCTCGTCACCGACCTCCGCCAGGCCCTCGACACGTTGCTCTGATCGCTCTTAGGGGTGACCCTCGCGGTAGAACATCTCGAACTGGATGCCGTCGGGGTCCTTGAACGTGAGGACCGAGCCGTACTCCCGGTCGACGATGGGCGTGTAGGTCAGCCCCAGCCGGTCGAAGTGCGCCTGCCACTCGTCCAGGTCATCGCGGGAATCGACCTTGAACCCCATGTGGTCGAAGCCGGTCCGGCGCGGATCGAAGCGCTCGCCCTGGTTGGCGTCGTGCTGCTGGAACTCGACGATGGTGGCGGTCGCCGGGTGGATGAGCAGGCGGCCGTGCCACCCGTCGCCCTCCACGCGATCGAGGTCCTGTAGGTCGAAGACCTCCTTCCACCACTGTGCGCTCGCCTCGGCGTCGCGTGCGGAGAACGAGATGTGCGAGAGCTTGCTGAACCTCGGCATGGCTACCTCCCCGGTGGCGCCGCCCTCACGGGAACGTCGAACGGGTTGTTGAGGAAGTACTCGTCGCGTGGGAACAGGTCGCGGTTGAGATGCGACTCGTCGACCGGGGCGGGGTGCGTGCCGTCGCGCAGGAGCGCCGGCTCGACGGTCGTGAGGAAGTCCCGGATGGTGCGGAGCCGTTCCGGCGCCAGCAGGAACCCGCCGTCGGCGTTGGCGACGAGCGTGTCGAAGCGCGCCAGCACCTGCTGGCGGTCGAAGGTGATCGGATGCCGGCTCGCCACCATGAACTGCGAGCCTCCGTAGCTCGCCACCGAGAACATCATGACGTGCGGGAACACGTGGGTCACGCCGTTGCGGGTGCGGTTGCTCGGGATCCACTGCGAGAACAGGCCGCCGGTTGCGAGGCGGCTCCGGACCAGCTCGTAGAACTCCACCGAGTACAGCCCGCCGCTGAACGCGCTCTGCGGCCGGATCACGTCGACGGTCAGCACGTCGAACCGGCCGTCCGCCGCCAGCAGGTGCTTGCGCCCGTCCCCCACGTGCAGCTCGACGCGCTCGTCCGACAAGAACCGCTGGTTCTCGGGCGAACCCTGCCGGGCGAGCCCTTCGAGCAGGTCGATCTCACCCCCGCACAGCTCGACGACATCCAGCGTCGAGAAGCGGTGGTCGAGCGACATGCCGTAGGGCGTGGCCCCGATGCCGAGGCCGACGGCGAGCAGGCGTTCGGGCTCGGGGTGCATCAGCGACGGCAACAGGCCGATGAGGACGTGGAAGTCGTCGTACGGGTACGGGTTCTGCGACGCGGCGTTGATGAACAACAGCTCTTCCTTCTCGTCGCCCCGGAGCGCGTTGACGCACGCCCGGTCCTCGGCCAGGGCGAAGCGGTGGTCCTGCGCGCTGTGGAAGTACTCCCACAGCGAGTGGTTCGTCGGGAAGACGGCGAGGGCCGCCCCCATCACCACCACGGCACCGACGGCGGCGACCGTCCTCCGTTCGCGCCGGTGGACGAGGGCCGCCGCGACCAGCCCGGGCACAAGAAGCAGCCCGGCCAGCAGCCGCAGCGTGCCGGCGGTCCCCAGCCAGTCGATCAGGACGAACCCGACGAGGAGCGTGCCGGCGACGTTGCCGGCGATGTTGGCGAAGAGCAGCCGGCCGGTCTGGCGGCCCAGGGTGTCCATCCGCCGGGCGACCAGCGCCTGCGCGAACGGGAACGACGCGCCCATGAGCACCACGGGCAGGCCCATGACGAGGAGCGGCCCGATGAGATGGACGAAGACGAGGCGGGCGAGCTCGGACGGGGGTGAGAACGCGTACTCGCCGAGGTTGTAGCCGTCGATGGCGAAGTGGCGGCGCAGCGGGGCGTCGACGCCGAGCAGCGACGGCACGTAGATGAGGATCATCAGCCCGGCGAGGGCCGCGAGCCCGACCCCGAACTGCAGCCCGAGGAACCACCGCTCGGGCCGATCGGACCGGCGGCAGAGCCGGGAGGCGACGGCGGCCCCGGCCCCGAACAGGAGCAGGTAGATGGCCAGCACGTGGCCGAACGTGTAGGAGTTCGAGCGCATCAGGCCGTCGGTGACCCGGAAGAAGATGACCTCGAGACCCAACGCCACCGCTCCCGTGAGGCCGTAGATGACGAACCACGGCCACGTCCGGCGGTCAGAGGAATCGGACGGTTCAGGCTCGGCGGCGGGCCCGGCAGGCGCGGCCGCGGCCCTCCCCGCGAGGCGCCACAGCGTGAAGACCAGTACGGCGGCGAAGAGGTTGAGCGCCGCGGCGAACCGCACCGCGCCCACGAAGCCGAGGTTGCCGAGCAGGAGCCAGCCCGACACTGCCGCGCCGACGCCGGCTCCGAGCGTGTTGATGGCGTAGAGGCGTCCGACGGCGGGCGCCGCGTCTCCGATGGTGTCGACGATGCCGCGTGAGACCAGCGGGAGGGACAGGCCCATGAGCGTCGTCGGGACGACCAGCAGGGCGAAGTGGAACAGGAACGACCTGAACGTCCCGTCCACCGCGGTGACGACGGACCGGTATACGTCGTAGAACAGCCAGATGCTGAACCAGGCGTAGACGGCTATCGCCGCGTTGGAGCAGGCGAAGGCGAGCAGCGAGCGGCGGGGCCCGAGCCGGTCGGCCAGCCAGCCACCCAGAAGACTGCCGATCCCGAGGCCGGCGAGGAAGGCCGACACGACTGTCGTGATCGAGAAGAGGTCGACGCCGGCGTGCATGGAGATGACCCGCTGCCACACCACCTGGAGGGTCAGCGCGGAGAAGCCCGTGACCGCGAAGAGGGAGAAGAGCACTGCTTTGGACCGAGCCCGCATACGAAGGCGTCACTATCGCGCGGGGAGACCATGGTGTACCTGTTCGTAGATGCGGTCGCGCAGGGCGTTCGCCTCGGCGAGCGAACGGTGACCGGCGGTGCCCGGATGGGGATCCCTGACTGGGATGGGCTGGGCGGGGAGCTGAGGGCGCGCCCCGGCGACCACCGGCGAGCTTGTCGGGCTCGCTCCTACCGAAGGAGCTCGCCGGGGACCACGCGAACTGGGAAGGGCCAGTCGCTTTCGAGGACATCGTTCCCTGTGGCCGTGACTTCGAGCTGGTAACGACCGCGGTGGAGCCGGAAAACGGCGATCGACGGGGTGGCGGGGTCGACGAGCCAGAAGGCGGGCACTCCGAGCTGCTCGTAGAGCGCCTTCTTAACCGCCCGGTCCTGCTCGGGGTTGGAGGGGGACAGGACCTCGACGACCAGCAAGGGTCGCGCCGACGCCGGAAGAGGCCCGTCGAGGTCGACGTCGTCACGGCGGACGACGACGAGGTCGGGTTGGACGCTTCCCCCGTCAGGGAGCCTCCAGTCGTACGGGGCAGTCAGCACGGCAATCGTCGCCGTCTTCGCCGAGTGCAGCAAGGCAAGGAGCTGGGCGACGACAAGCTGATGGCGAGCATTGGGTGCCGGAGTCACGATCAGGCTCCCACCGATGATCTCCCGCCGGTAGCCATCCTCGGGAAGGTCCTCCAGATCTTCGTAGGTGAACGGTCGTGCAGGGTCGCTCAGGTGGACGGCCATCGATAACCAGGCTACCGGGCCGGCCCGCCCTCGTAGCGATCCGCTCGGTCAGCCCGGCGGCGCGAGCCGCCCCCCAGTGCGTCGCCAGCGAGGCCATCGATCGAGCCGACCATCGTCGCCCGGTGTGTCATGGCCGCAAGCGGAAACGCCCCCGGGGGCGGGGCAGGCGCGTCGCGCAGGGGGATCCGCTTGTGGGACGCGCGTGGTGCGCGAGACGCCGTCGATGCTCGGTGACTCACCCAAGCGAGACATCGCTCCTGGGCAAGGTCGGGGCTGGGGACGAGGGCCGAGACGGGAATCGCGACCGCTTCGACCGAGTGATGGCTCCGGAGCACGCCTACATCTCGGCCACGTCGCTCGTCGACTGGCCATGCCCGGAGCCGTCGGGCTGTAGCCATGGATGGGATTGACCCGATTCGCTGATCAATCGAGTCCGTCAAGCTCAGCCTTGGCCGCTTCCAGAGCGTCGGGTCTAATATCGGGTGAGCAAGTCGAACCCGACGTGAACGTCGTGGATGGACTCGTGCCGGTACTGCATTTCGTAGGTGACCTCGGCGAGCCCGCCGCCGATACGGCGCTCCTCGCGGAGACGTCGGACCTCCCGAGCGAGGTCGCGAATTTCAGGCACTCGCCACGGGCCCGACGGAACCGGTGTCATCCCCCGGAGGTCAATGCCGCCCTCGCGCAGCGACTCCAAACGCTCCCAGAGGGCCTGGTGGCCCAGTTCGAGCCTGTGACGGTGATTGGCGTCCTCGGCCATCAGGCGCTCGACCGCTGCATCCCCGTCGAGAAAGAGCAAGTTGGCCCAAAGCCACGCTTCCGCCAGGACCGGCCAAGCACTCGGGTGACGGACCACCGCCCGGCCATCCCGAGGTCCATTTCAGCTCGAAGGAGATTGGCGGCATGGCGGAGCGCTGCTAATCCGAACAGGTCGCCGAGGGGAGCGTCGCTGGGCGCGACGGGTTGCTGGGAGGTAGGTGTCCAGAGCGACCAGTACGCGCGAAAGCGTTCGCTGCGCCTGTTCGGAGAGCCTCGCCGGCTCGGGATCTGCGGGCGTTGGAATCACGCGACTGTCTCGTCGACGGCCGTACTACTCCGCGTCGAACGCAAGGATCGGGTTGTCGGAAGGCCCGCTTGGGATGGCGTCGTCCGATTCCGCCAGCCGTTCAACATCTGGCGCCGGGATCGCGGGCATGCGGGCTTCGATCTGCCATCCGACAGGCCGGTCCGCCGTAATGGCCGCTTCGGTCGAGCGCACCGAGAATCGCCAGCGCAGCCCGGTGGCGTTCGCCCCCAAGCCGATCCTGTGCGCATTGCGGTACCTCTGACCATCGGCATCCAGACACCGAGGCGCTGCCCGTCGCGATCCACGGCGAGACCAACTGCGTACGCGTCGCGATTTTGGACCCGTTCGAACTCGTGCTCCCACGTGATGGTGTATCGACTCAGGGTTTCGACGGTATCGGCTCCGGTGGCGGATGTCGGTAAGCGACGGGCCATGTCCTGCGCCCCGGGGGGCGTACCTCCTGCGGGCCCCGGTCGTCGTTCCGCCATCGGGACGCGCGTGCCGCGCGCCCCGGTGGGCGTTCCCGTTGCGGCACCGGTCGGCGTTCGGTTGGTGGGATGGTGGTCAGGGTTCCCGCTCACATTCACCAGCGAGATCACGCTGATGCCGTAGCAAGGCAGCCCAGCGTGAAGCTGTGCCGACCACGACGGAGGCCGCTCATCGGCTCCCCGTCGCATTGCGCGGCGCGGGCGCCGGAATACACAGGATCACGACGATGCTCATCGCTCGAGGCCGCGCCGGGCTATGGCCGGATCCCGGGCGGTATCCCCAACGCTTCGACCCCGCCGTAGTCCCAGTACTCCTGCTCGAAGCGTACGAACTTCTGCCCGTACGACTTGTCGACAGAGGTGAACTGGCGAAGACGATCGCCAGATATCCAGACGTCGAGTGTCCCCTTGCCTGGCGATTCCCCCCATCGATTCATCTCGTCGATCAGCGAGCCTTCGACCATCGACCGCGCCCGGTTCTCGTCGAGGTAGACGCGGTAACGGTCAGCGTCTTCGCCCCGAAGACGCTGAGAGCCGGTCAGCTCGATGGTGCTGACCAGGCCATCGACAAGGGTCCTTCGGGCCGCCCGGTCATTGGCGTACGCAGGTCCCCCCCCGTCGTGGAAGTAACCGAGCAAGGGCGGCTGCGCAAGGGGAGAGCCGATTTCCCCGGGCGGCTTGGTGCCTCGTCGCCATCCTACGGGTACGTGCTCATGGATCTCGTTGCCGAGCACGAAGTACTCGAGCGACGCGGCGAGTGACCCGTCATCGAGTCGGTAGAGGTCCACCGTCGCCGAGTACCGCTGGTGGTCGAAGTCCGCCTGACCTTCGAGGGACGTGACGAGCTTGTCGTTGCTCGAGTTGTCGACACCATACGTGCGGACCGCGTACCGAGCGGTGCCGGTCATGTCCTGTGGGCGGTCGGCCAGCAGCGCGACGACTCGGGTACGGACCTCGGTGGGCACGGGACGCCTCGGTTCACTGGTCGCCGTTGAGAGAACAGTCGAGGCGGTCGCGGGCGTACGGTCCTGGGTGGGCACGGTACGGCTCGCTTCGCCACCCCGGCCACCCCCTGCACAAGCGGTGGCGAGCGTTGTCGCAAGGATGACAGTCAGAGGGACGCGCCCGTCCAGGTGCGTTCCTCGGTGAGCTCGTCCTCGGAATGCCATCGCTACCACCTCCGCACGACTGCTTGGACGCTGCCGCTGCGAGGTTGGTTCCCATGGTTCAGCTCGTTGGGCCCAAATCCTCGCATGTCGCCGCCGGCGGAAAATTGACCCCCCTCCGCCGGTCCCCTTGTGAACCCCTTGCACCGCGGTCCACCACTCGCCGTAGTCGTGACCGGGCCCTGGCTCGCCGACTCCGCCGCAACAGGGAGGACGGAGATGCTCAACGTCGAGGACTGGGCGGAGGTCCGTCGGCTCCATTTCGCCGAGGGCGTGCCGACCAAGGAGATCACTCGCCGCCTCGGGCGTGCCCGCAACACCGTCCGCTCGGATGCCCAGCCGCAGTTCAATCGGGCACCCCGGCCGTCGGCGGTGGCCGCGGTCGAAGGCGAGATCCGCAGGCTGTTGCAGCAGACGCCGACCCTGGCGGCGACGACGATCGCCGAGCGCATCGGCTGGACCGAGGGATCACGATCCTCAAGGAGCGGATGGCGCAGCTGCGCCCGGCCTATCTGCCCGCTGACCCCTGCGGGCGGACCGAGTACCGCCCCGGGGAGCTCGGCCAGTTCGACCTGTGGGTCTCGGCCGTGGACATCCCCGTGGGGCCCGGCCAGCTCGCCCGGCTGCGGCGTTCACCGGTGTGTCGGGCTACTCCGGGGTCCTGTCGGGGGTGATGATCCCGTCGCGGGAGAGCCACGACCGCCCCGCGGTGGCTGGCGGAAGGCTGCACGGCTGTCGGCCTCGTCACCGCCATGTCCCGCGACGGGAACCGTAACGGGATCGGCCTGCGGCACCAAGCAGCGAGCCCGATGAATCGGGAGGCGTCGCGCCGGCGGCCGAAGTCACGCTGCTCCTGCGACTCTTGCCCCGAGCGGCGGTCGGCCACATACTTCGCCTGTGCAAGGCGGCGAGCTTGGCTATCGAAGCTCATGGGACGGTTTCTGGCGGGGCGTTGCCGCAACCAAGGGCGAGGTGCTCTGGGACAGCGAGCCGTCGGACGCGGTCGAGCGCGAGCTGCCGATGTTCGCTCCCCACCTGGAATCCGCGCTGACCCTGCTCGATGTCGGCTGTGGGCCGCCACGCTTGATGAGCATGACGGCGACGTGCAGCGTGAAGACGTGTTGATGGGGATCCGTATCACGGCCGCGGCCTCGGCCTGTTGAGGTTCGGGTTCAGTCGGCGGTGACTTCGGTGA
>JBOGIC010000251.1:0-7657 GCA_050744985.1 Acidimicrobiales bacterium | reverse complement strand
ACACCACGGTCTTCTACGCCCTGGGCGGGTTCGCCGGCGGCTACCTGGCCCGCCTCCTGCGCCGGGCCGAGCGGGAGATCTCCGCCGCCCGGGCCCGCGAGGAGGTGGCGCGCACGCTGCACGACGGGGTGCTGCAGACGCTGGCGGTGGTGGAGCGGCGTGCCACCGATCCGGCCCTCAGCCGGATGGCCCGGCAGCAGGAACGCGAGCTCCGCGAGTACCTGTTCGGTGTGGCGCCCGCCCAGGCCGCGCTCGGCGGGGGCGACCTGGGGGTCGGACTGCGGGCGGTGGCGTCCCGCTTCGAGGAGTCCTTCGGCGGGCGGGTGGACGTGATCGTCGCCGACGACGTGCCGTCCCTGCCCGGCCCGGTCGGCGAGGCCCTGGTCGGGGCGGTGGGTGAGGCGCTCATCAATGCCGGCAAGCACGGTGCCGCCGCCAAGGTGACGGTGTACGTGGAGCCGGCCGACGACGGCGGCGTCTTCTGCTCGGTCAAGGACGACGGGCGCGGCTTCGATCCGGCCTCGACGGACGAGCGGTTCGGGATGAGCCGGTCGATCCGGGGCAGGATGGCCGAGGTGGGCGGGCGGGTCGAGGTGACCAGCCGGCCCGGTGACGGCGCGGAGGTGTGCCTGTGGATTCCGTGAGGGTCGTGCTGGCCGACGACCATCCGATCTGGCGCGATGGCGTGCGCGCCGACCTGACCGACGGGTTCACCGTCGTCGCCGAGGCGTCGAACGCCGACGAGGCCATCGCCGCCATCCGCAAGCACCAGCCCGACCTGGTCGTGTGCGACCTCCACATGCCCGGCGGCGGCGGCATCAAGGTGGCCCGCACCTGCGGCGAGGAGACCCGCGTCGTCATGCTGACGGTGTCGGAGCAGGAGCGGGACCTGCTCGACGCCGTCGCCGCCGGGGCGGCCGGGTACCTGGTGAAGTCCACCTCCGGGCCCGAGCTGCGTACCAGCCTGCGCAAGGCCGCCGCCGGCGAGCCCGTATTCTCGCCTGCCCTGGCGGCGCTGGTGCTGGGCGAGTTCCGCCGAATGGCGAAAGCGTCCTCCGGCGTGCAACCGTTGTCCGAGCGCGAGCGGGAGGTCCTCCAGCTCGTCGCCCGAGGGCATACGTACCGCGAGATCGGCAGCCGACTCTTCATCGCCGAAAAGACCGTCGAGAACCACGTCCGCAACATCCTGGGCAAGCTGCGCCTCAACCGGAAGCAGGAGTTGATCCGCTACGCCTTGGAGCACGGAATCGAGTAAGACGCTGGCGGTGCTGACCGCGGTGCTCGTCCCGGTCCTGCTCGTCTGCGCCTTGATGGTCTCGAAGTCACGGGGAGGACTCGGCATCAGTGTCGGCACGCCCGTGTTCGAGGTGTACAAGGTGGCGGACGAGGAGCAGGAGGAGCCGTTCCGCTGGGGCTCCGACCAGCCGGTGTTCGTCCTGGTCGTGGGCAGCGACGCCCGGCCCGGCCAGACCTCGCCGGCGCGGGGTGACGCCCTGCACCTGGTGGGCGTGAACCCGGCCACGGGCCAGGCCACGATCCTCAACATCCCCCGCGACACGTGGATCGACGTGCCCGACGTCGGGCCCGACAAGATCAACGTGGGTCACTACTACGGCGGGCCGGTCCTGCAGGCCAAGGCGGTCGCCCACCTGGTGGGCGTCGACGTGCCCTTTGTCGTCAGCGTCGGCTTCGAGGGCTTCGAGTCCATCGTGGACGAGATGGGCGGTGTCGACGTCGACGTGCCGTTCGCCATGAACGACGGCAACTCGGGTGCCCGGTTCGAGCCGGGCGTGAACCACATGCTCGGTGGCGAGGCCCTGGCGTTCTCCCGCAACCGGTACCTCGAGGGCGGCGACTTCACCCGCAGCCACCACCAGAGCCTCGTGATCATCGCCGCCCTGGCCAAGCTGCGGGGCGAGGGCGTGTCCCCGGCGAACGTCAGGCGGTGGCTGTCGATCCTCGTGCGCCATGGCACCTACGACGGCGTCTCGGCGACCGACCTCTACCGGCTCGGGCGCCTGGCCTTGTCGGTCGACCCGGCTCACGTGCGGACGGTGACCATGCCCGGCATCATCGGCTCGACCGCCCGGCAGTCGGTCGTCTTCGCAGCCCCCGAAGCCGACGGGCTGTTCGCCGACTTCCGGGACGACGCCGTCCTGCAGTCGCATTGACGGCCGAGTACCGGGAGGACCTGGCGTGGGTGCACCACACCGCCTTCGGCGACCTGGCGCGCCAGGCGGCGGCGACGCTGCGGCGCGAGTTGCGCTCCCGGCGGGGGCTGGTGGTCGACCTCGCGTGCGGCAGCGGGATCCTGGCGGGCGAGCTGACTCGCGCCGGGTACGGCGTGCTGGGCGTCGACGCGTCGGAGGCGATGCTGCGCCTGGCGGCGGTCGAGGCGCCGTCGGCCCGGTTCGTGCAGGGGTCGTTGCTCGACGTGGCCATCCCCCCGTGCCTGGCCGTCACCGCGGTGGGCGAGGGATTCAACTACGCCGATGCTGTGCTGCCCGATCTGTTCGCCCGCATCGCGAGCGCGCTGGAGCCGGGCGGCGTGCTCCTGTTCGACGTGGCCGGCCCGGGCCGGATGCGGTCGACGTTCACCGTGACCGAGGACCCGGGCGGCGAGTGGCTCGTGGCGCTACGGCGGTCGGAGGACGGTGGGGTCCTCACCCGTCACATCACGCTGTTCCGCCGCGTCGGCGACGCCTACCGGCGCAGCGACGAGACGCACACCCTGCGGCTCTACCGGCCCGACGAGGTCAGACAGGCGCTCGCCGCCGCTGCCTTCAGTCGGGTCCGGCGGCTCCGCGGCTACGGCGACTACCGCACGGGCCGGGGCTGGGCCGTGTTCTGTGCCCGCTCCTCATAGGTCGGCGACCGGCTCGCCGCCGGTGAAGGTGACCCGGGCGATGCGCAGCGACCGGGCGCCGCCGTTGCCGTAGCCGACCGTGCCGGGAGTCCACGCGTGGTACGCCATGCGCAGCGCCCCGTCGGTGTCGGTGAAGAACTCCTGCCCGCCCGGCCCGACGCCGTCCATCCCGGCGACGAACCAGGCGCGGCGGCGGGTGGCCTTGCGGAACGGTCCGAGCGGCGCCGGCCCGGTGGCGTACCCGACGGCGTAGTCGTTCGACTCCCACCAGTTGCCCGAATAGAACAGGTAGTACGTGTCCCCGTGGCGGACCATCGAGGGCGCCTCCACGAGGGGCCGCTCCCACGAACGGTCGTGGCGGAGCAGCTCGGTCGCCTCGCCCGCCAACGAGAGCCCGTCGTCGCTCAGCCGCTGCGCCCACAAGCTCGATGGCCGCTGCAGGGCGTTGTCGTCGCTCTTCCAGAGCAGGTAGGCGGCGCCGTCGTCGTCCACGAACGGGCTCGGGTCGATGGAGCCGCCCCGCGCCACCTGGAAGACGAGCGGCTCGGAGCGGTCGTCGGCGTACGGTCCCTCGGGCCGGTCCGACGCCGCCGCCGAGATCGCCTGACGGCCGGATCGGGCCTCGCGGACGGTGTAGTAGAGGACATAGCGGCCCGGCGTTTCGAGCACGACGGGCGCCCAGGTGTTCCCGGGTGCGGCCCACGCCGGCAGCCGCGGGAGGGCGTCGCCGAGGTGCTCCCAGTGGGCCAGGTCCTGCGACACCATGACCTGGACGTTGCGGCCTCCGGCGTTGGTCGCGTAGGCGTAGTACGTGCTGCCGACGCGCAGCACGAACGGATCGGCGAAGTCCCCGTCGTGCACGGCTTGTCCGCGCGCCTGCTGCACCGGTCCATGGTCGCGCTACCTTGCCTCCCTGTGACGGTTTCCAAGCGCGAGCGGCAAAAGCAGAACCGGGAGCTGCGGCGGGCCGCGGAGGAGGCCGCCCGTCGCAAGGCGGCCCGCCGGCGCCAGCTGGTGCTCGTCCTCATCGTCGGGGTGGTGATCGGCGGCGTCGCCCTGTTCATCTCCTGGGTCCGCGGGGACGACAGCCAGACGGCGAGCACGACCAACACGACCTCCGCGGCGGCGGCGAAGAACTGCGTGCCGGTCGCCGACCCCCTGCCCACCGGCGCGCCCGAGGTGCCGGTCAAGATCGGCCCCGCCCCCACCGACCTGCTCAAGGAGGACCTCAAAGCCGGCACGGGCGCCGAGGTCACGCCCGGCTCCACCGTGACGGTGAACTACATCGGTGTGGCCTGCAGCACGGGCAAGATCTTCGACTCGTCCTACAGCCGCAACCAGCCGGCGAGCTTCTCCCTCAACCAGGTGATCAAGGGCTGGACCGACGGCATCCCCGGCATGAAGGTCGGGGGCCAGCGGCTGCTGGGTATCCCGGCGGCCCAGGCCTACGGCACCGCCGGCTCGCCGCAGGCCGGGATCGGCCCCGACGAGCCGCTGTGGTTCGTCGTCGAGGTGCTCGACACCAAGCCCGCCTGACCCGGCGGGCGCTCAGCCCTCGTCGCCCTCGCCGCTGGCGCCCTCGTCGCTGGCGCGGTCGCCGTCGTCGCTGTCGCCCGTGTCCGTGGCGTCGCCGTCACCGGCGGCCTCGACGGCGCCGTTCTCGCCGTTCCCGGTGTCCTTCCCGGCTTCGTTCTCGCTGCCGTTCTCGGCGACGTTCTCGCCGACGTCCCCCTCGTCCTCGACGGCCGCGACCGGACCTTCCTCCTCGTCGGAGAACACCCGGCTCTTGCGGATGTCGTCGGCCTCGATCCGCATGAGGTCGCCCTTGGACAGCGACTTCCCGGTGGCCACGATGCGGCTGGCCTGGCGGAGGCGGGCCCGCTCGAGGGCGTTGCGGACGCTGCGGGCGTTGGCGAACCGGGGCTGCTCCATGCGCCGCGCGAGGTACTCCTGGAACACCTTCTCGGCGTCATCGGAGAACTCGTACTGCTGCTCGCCCAGCATCAGCTGGCCGATGGCCATCAGCTCGTCCAGCGTGTAGTCGGGGAAGTCGATGTGGTGGGCGATGCGGGAGCCCATCCCCGGGTTGGACTGGAAGAACACGTCCATCTTGTCCTTGTAGCCGGCGAGGATGACGACGATGTCCTCGCGCTCGTTCTCCATGATCTGGAGGAGGATCTCGATGGTCTCCTGCCCGTAGTCGCGCTCGTTCTCCTGCCGGTACAGGTAGTACGCCTCGTCGATGAACAGCACGCCGCCGCGCGCCCGCTTCAGCACCTCGCGGGTCTTGGGGGCGGTGTGGCCGATGTACTGGCCCACCAGGTCGTCCCGGGTGACGTTCACCAGGTGGCCCTTGGCCAGGTAGCCGAGGTTGTGCAGCAGCTCGGCCATGCGGAAGGCGACTGTCGTCTTGCCGGTGCCGGGACTGCCCGTGAAGGACATGTGCAGCGTCGGGCGGCTCGCCTCGATGCCGAACCGGCGCCGGAGACGGTCGACCACGAGGAGGTCGGCGATCTCCCGGATGCGGGTCTTCACCGGCGTCAGGCCGACCAGCTCCCGATCGAGGCGCTCGAGCACCTCCTCGGTGTTGGTCTCCTTCTTCTCGGCCTCGACGTCGACCTTGTCGTCGTCGCCGAGGTACTCGGGCTGCTCTTCCTGCTCTTCTTCCTCTTCCTCCGGTTGTGCTTTCCCCCGCTGTCCGGGGGTCGGCATACCGAAGCCTCGGGCTTTCTTTTCGTCGTCAGGCATCGCCACGAATCCTACCGGCGCTCGAGGAGGTGCCTGCGCACGGGTTTTCCGCCGGCCGTGCGGGGGACCGCGTCGACGATCACCACCTCGCGCGGCAGCTGCGCCGGGCTGAGCCGGCCCCGGGCGTAGTCGCGGAGCTCGGCCAGCCGCGGCGGGTCGGTCGGGTCCTCGGGGACGACGAAGGCGACGACCCGCTCGCCCCACTCGTCGTCGGGCGCGCCGGCGACGCACACATCCGCGACCGCCGGGTGGCCCGCCAGGGCGCGCTCCACTTCGCCGGGGCTGACGTTGACGCCGCCGGTGATGACGATGTCGCGCTTGCGGTCGACGACCTCAAGCCGCCCATCGGGGGCCCACCGCCCGATGTCGCCGGTGCGCAGGCGTCCGTCCTCGGTGAACGCGGCGGCGGTGGCGTGCTCGTCGCCGCGGTAGCCCCGCATCACCGTCGGGCTCCGCACGAGGATCTCGCGGTCGTCGGGCGCCAGGGTGATCTCGACGCCCGTCAGCGGGTGGCCGTCGTGGACGACGCCGCCCCACGTCTCGGTCATCCCGTACGTGGCGACCGTGTTCGGGAGGGCGCGGATGTCGTCGGGTACGGGCCCACCTCCCACGAGGATCAGCCGGAACGGCGACAGGTCGACGTGGGCGGCGAGCAGGCGGCGGACCTGGGTCGGCACCAGCGAGACAAGGGTGGCGCCGGTGCCGTCCTCGAACCGCTCGACCACGGTGACCGGCGTGCCCGTGGCCCACGAGCGCGCCAGCACGGCCAGCCCGGCCACGTGGTGGAACGGCAGGCACGCCAGCCAGCGGTCGTGCGGCGCCGTCTCGACGGCGAGGGCCATGGCGTGGAGGCCGTCCCACGTCAGCTCGACGGCCCGGGGCTCGCCGGTCGTGCCCGACGTGGCGACGACGGCCGCGACCGAGGGATCGACCGGCTCGTCGACGTGGAGCGCGGCCGGGTCGCCGACGGCCACGGCGTCACCCCGGTCCCACGCCCGGCGGATGGCGTCGGCCGCCTCCTGGGGTGGGAGGCTGACGGCCAGCAGCACCGCGCTACGGTAGTCCGTCCATAGGAGTGATCGTTCTAGGAGTAGTGACGCCCGTGATTTCCTGGAAGCCCTCCGGTGACTACGAGGACATCCGCTACGAGACCGGCGAAGACACGGCCGAGGACACCGGCGAGGGGATCGCCAAGATCACGATCAACCGTCCCGAGGTGCGCAACGCGTTCCGGCCGAAGACGGTGAAGGAGCTGATGGCGGCGTTCGACGTGGCACGCGACGACCCGGCCGTCGGCGTGATCATCCTCACGGGGGAGGGCCCGCTGGCGTTCTGCTCAGGCGGCGACCAGAAGGTGCGCGGCGACGACGGCTACGTCGACGAGGCGGGCGTCGGGCGGCTGAACGTCCTCGACCTGCAGATCCAGATCCGCCGCCTGCCCAAGCCGGTGATCGCGATGGTGGCGGGCTACGCCATCGGCGGCGGCCACGTGCTGCACCTGGTCTGCGACCTCACGATCGCCGCCGACAACGCCCGCTTCGGCCAGACCGGGCCGCGGGTGGGGTCGTTCGACGGCGGGTACGGCGCCGGCCTGCTGGCCCGTACGGTCGGGCTGAAGAAGGCAAAGGAGATCTGGTTCCTGTGCCGGCAGTACGACGCCCAGGAGGCGTTGGCCATGAACCTGGTGAACGCCGTCGTCCCGCTCGACCGGCTCGAGGAGGAGACCGTCGACTGGTGCCGCACCATCCTGCGTCACAGTCCGCTGTCGCTGCGGCTCCTCAAGGCGGGGTTCAACGCCGACTCCGACGGGCTGGCCGGCATCCAGCAACTGGCCGGCGACGCCACACTGCTCTACTACCTGTCCGAGGAGGCGCAGGAGGGCCGCGACGCCTACGTCGAGAAGCGGCGCCCCGACTTCGGGAAGTTCCCCCGCCGCCCATGAGCGGGCTGAGGCGGGCGCCGCGGCACAACCCCGCGGGCGCCGAGCGGCCGAGCGCGATGCGCATCTGGCTCATGGCGGCGCGCCCACGGACGCTGCCGGCC
>JBOGIC010000250.1:0-6376 GCA_050744985.1 Acidimicrobiales bacterium | reverse complement strand
GACTCCGACTCGATGACGTTGAGCACGTCCTCGTGCGTGAGCGGCTCGAAGTACAGCCGGTCGCTCGTGTCGTAGTCGGTGGACACAGTCTCGGGGTTGCAGTTGACCATCACCGTGTCGTAGCCGGCGTCGCGGAGGGCGAAGCTGGCGTGCACGCAGCAGTAGTCGAACTCGATGCCCTGCCCGATGCGGTTGGGGCCCGAGCCGAGGATGACGACGGTCGGACGCTCGGCGGCGACGGTCTCGTCCTCGTCCTCGTAGGTCGAGTAGTGGTACGGCGTCTGCGCCTCGAACTCGGCCCCGCAGGTGTCGACCGTCTTGAACGTGGCCCGCACGCCGGCATCGAGACGGTGGCGGCGCACCGTCTCCTCGTCGGTTCCCCACAGCCACGCCAGCTGCGCGTCGCCGAAGCCGAGGCGCTTGGCCCGGCGCCACGCGGCGCGGGTCATCCCGCCGAGGCCGGCCCCACTCAACCACGCCCGCTCCTCGGTGATGCGGCTGATCTGGTCGAGGAACCACGGGTCGACGCGCGTGGCCTCGTGCAGCCGTTCCACGGTGATGCCCCGCCGCAGCGCCGCCTCGAGCTGGAACGGGCGGTCGGGGGTGGCGATGGCGGCGCGGCGCACGAGGTCGTCGTCGTCGATGCTGTCGTACACCGCCTCGGCCGGGTCGCAGTTGAGGCCCAACCGGCCGTGCTCGAGCGAGCGCAGCCCCTTCTGCATGGACTCGGGGAACGTTCGGCCGATCGCCATCGTCTCCCCCACCGACTGCATGCGCGTGCCGAGGACATCGGGCGTCCCCGGGAACTTCTCGAACGCCCAGCGGGGCAGCTTGGTGACGACGTAGTCGATGGTGGGCTCGAAGCTGGCGGGCGTCTTGCGGGTGATGTCGTTGGGAATCTCGTCCAGCGTGTAGCCGACCGCCAGGCGGGCGGCGATCTTGGCGATGGGGAACCCCGTCGCCTTGGAGGCGAGCGCGCTCGACCGCGAGACACGCGGGTTCATCTCGATCACGACCATCTCGCCGGTCTCCGGGTCGACGGCGAACTGGATGTTGGACCCGCCCGTGTCGACGCCGATGCGCCGGATGCAGGCGAAGGCGGCGTCGCGCATGTGCTGGTACTCGACGTCGGTGAGGGTCTGGGCCGGCGCCACGGTGATCGAGTCGCCGGTGTGCACGCCCATCGGGTCGAGGTTCTCGATCGAGCAGACGACGACGCAGTTGTCGGCGCGGTCGCGCATGACCTCGAGCTCGTACTCCTTCCACCCGGCGATGGAGCGCTCGATGAGGATCTCCGACACCGGGCTGGCCGCCAGACCCTCGGCGGCGATGCGGGTGAGGTCGTCGGCGTCGGCGGCGATGCCGGTGCCCCCTCCGCCGAGTATGAACGACGGGCGCACGATGAGCGGATAGCCGATCTCGTCGCCCACCTTGAGCGCCTCGTCCAGCTCGTAGGCGAACCCCGACGACGGCACCGACAGGCCGATCTCGGTCATCGCCGACTTGAACATCTCGCGGTTCTCCGCCGTGCGGATCGCCTCGGCCGACGCGCCGATCAACTCGACACCGAAGGCGTCCAGCATGCCCTGCTCGTGCAGTCCCATCGCGAGGTTGAGCGCCGTCTGGCCACCGAGGGTCGGCAGCAGCGCATCCGGTCGCTCCCGCTCGATCACGGCCGCCACGACGTCCACGTCGAGGGGCTCGACGTACGTACGGTCGGCGAAGTCGGGGTCGGTCATGATCGTCGCCGGGTTGGAGTTCACGAGGATCACCCGGTACCCCTCGGACCGCAACAGCCGGCACGCCTGCGTGCCCGAGTAGTCGAACTCACACGCCTGCCCGATCACGATGGGCCCGGAGCCGATCAGCAGGATCGACGTGATGTCGGTGCGCTTCGGCATTAATTGGGTTTCCGCATGAGGTCCGCGAACACGTCGAACAGGTAGCGCGCGTCGTGTGGACCGGGACCCGCCTCGGGGTGGTACTGCACGCTGAACGCGGGCACGTCCCGGCACCGAAGGCCCTCGATGACCCCGTCGTTGAGGTTGACGTGGGTCACATCGCTGCCGGGCACCGAGTCTTCGACGACGGCGTAGTTGTGGTTCTGGCTCGTGATCTCCACCCGGCCGTCGCCCATCCGGCGCACCGGGTGGTTGGCGCCATGGTGGCCGAAGGCGAGCTTGTAGGTGTGGCCGCCCAGCGCGGAGGCGAGCAGTTGGTGCCCGAGGCAGATGCCGAAGATCGGCACCTCACCCAGCAGGCCGCCGATGGCCGAGATCGCGTAGGTCACCGCGGCCGGGTCACCGGGGCCGTTCGACAGGAAGACGCCGTCGGAACGTCGGGCCAACACGTCGGCGGCCGGCGTCGACGCGGGCACCACCTCGACCGTCGCGATGTCGCCGAGCAGCCGCAGGATGCTGGTCTTGATCCCGAAGTCATAGGCGACGACCGAGTACGGGCCGTCGCCGCGGACATAGGGGCGTGCGGTGGTGACCGTGGCGACGAGGTCGAGGCCGTCGGTGCCGGGCTCGGCGAGCGCCGCCGCCTTGAGGTCGGTGTCGCTGGCCGTCCCGAACGCACACGGCATGGCGCCCGCCTCGCGTATGTGCCGCGTGAGCCGGCGGGTGTCGACGCCGGAGATGCCAGGGACGGCGTGGCGGCGCAAGAAGGCGTCGAGGTGCTCGGTCGATCGCCAGTTGGACGGCCGGCGGGCGAGGTCGCGCACGACGATCCCCCGGCAGACCGGGCGGCGGCCCTCCTCGTCGATCGGGTTGGCGCCGTAGTTGCCGATGTGCGGGTAGGTGAACGTGATGACCTGCCCTGCATAGGACGGGTCGGTGATGACCTCCTGGTAGCCGGTGAGGGCCGTGTTGAACACGACCTCACCGGTCGCGATCCCGCCCGGTGGCTCGGCGCCGATCGCATCTCCCTCGAAGGTGGTTCCGTCGGACAGAACCAGGAGCGCGTCCGTCATCGTCGGGCGACACCATCCACGACCACGGGCTCGCCGCGGAACAGCGTGTGGCGCACCTGGCCGGTCAGCTTCCGCCCGGCGAAGGGCGTGTTGCGGCTGCGGCTCGCCATGCGGGCGGCGTCAACCATCCACACCGCCGCAGGGTCGATCACACACAGGTTTCCCGCCCGGCCCTCCACGATCGGACCGCCGTGCGTGCCGTCGAGGCGGGCGATGCGGGCCGGTTGCCACGACATGAGGGCGAGGATCCGCTCGATGGGCAGGTCGAGGTGGGTCAGCGCGACGGCCAGCGCCGTCTCGAGGCCGATCATCCCCGGAGGCGCCTGGTCGAACGGCTGCTCCTTGTCCTCCTGCGCGTGGGGAGCGTGGTCGGTGGCGATCGCGTCGAGGGCGCCGTCGGCCAGGCCGGCGCGCACGGCGTCGACGTCGGCCGCCGAGCGCAGCGGCGGGTTCACCTTGAACACGGGGTCGTAGGAGGCCACCGACGCGTCGATGAGGGAGAGGTGGTGTGGCGTCGCCTCCGCCGTCACGGCCGCGCCCAGGGCCTTGGCCTCGCGGACGATCCGCACCGACTCGGCCGTCGAGAGATGTTGGAAGTGCACCCGGGTGCCGAGGCCGGCGGTGAGACGCACGAGCGCGACGTCGCGCATGACCATGAGGTCCTCGGCCGCCCCCGGTGCGCCGGGGACCCCGAGGCGGCTCGACCACTCGCCTTCGTGCATGTGACCGCCGCCCGAGAGGGCCTCGTCCTCGCAGTGCTGGGCCAGGGTGACACCGAGGGAGGACGCGTACTCGAGGGCGCGGCGCATGAGGCGGGAATCCTGCACGCCCCGCCCGTCGTCGGTGAACAACCGCACCCCGAGGCGCGCCATCTCGCCCAGCGGCGCCAGTTCCTCGCCCCTGCGACCCTTGGTGATGGCTCCCGCCGGGCGCACCTCGCACATCGCCGCCGCGGCCAGGTCGAGCACCTCGCGCACGACGCCGGCCGAGTCGATGGCGGGGTCGGTGTTGGGCATCGCCACCACAGCCGTGAACCCCCCGAGGGCCGCCGCCCGGGCGCCCGTCTCGACCGTCTCCACCTCCTCGCGACCGGGCTGGCGGAGATGGGCGTGCAGGTCGACCAGGCCCGGGGCGACGACGCAACCGCCGGCGTCGAGCACCTGCGCGCCGGCGGGCGGGTCGATGGACCGGGCGACGGCGGCGATGGCTCCGCCGCGCACGAGCACGTCGGCCACCCGCTCACCGGTGGCGTCGATCACCCGCCCGCCGCGGATCAGAACGTCCGTCACGCGCCCGGCTCCGACCCCAGGAGGAGGAACAGCACGGCCATGCGCACGGCCACCCCGTTGGCGACCTGGCGCGTGACGACCGACCGCGGCAGGTCGGCGACCTCGGTCGCGATCTCGACGCCGCGGTTCATCGGGCCCGGGTGCATGACCAGCGCGTCGTCGCCGAGCAGCCGCGCCCGGTCGCGCGTGAGCCCGTAGGCGGCGGTGTACTCCCGCAGCGACGGGAGCAGGGCCTCGGTCTGGCGCTCCGCCTGCAGGCGCAGCAGGTAGACGACGTCCGCCTTGGGCAGCACGTCGTCGATGTCGTGGCTGGCGACGGCCGGCCATCCCTCCAGGCTGGGCGGCATCAGGGTCGGAGGGCCGACGAGGGTCACGTCGGCACCGAGCATCGTGAACGCCAGCACGTTGGAGCGGGCGACCCGTGAGTGCTTCACGTCCCCAACGATGGCGATCCTCAGGCCGGCAAATGCGTTCAAGCCGCGCAGGCCGCCCAGTGAGTCCGCCAGCCCGCGGCGGCGCAGCGCCTGGCGGATCGTGTAGCAGTCGAGCAGGGCCTGCGTCGGGTGCTCGTGCCATCCGTCACCGCCGTTGACGACCGTGCAGCCGACCCATGACGCGACCTGCCAGGGCACGCCCGCCGACGCGTGGCGCACGACGAGGGCGTCGACGCCCATGGCGTCGATGGTCTGCACGGTGTCGCGCAGCGACTCGCCCTTGGAGACCGCCGAGCCGGCGACGGCGAAGTTCATCACGTCGGCGGAGAGGCGCCGGGCCGCCGTCTCGAACGACAAGCGGGTGCGCGTGCTCCCCTCGTAGAACAGCGACACGACGGTCTTGCCGCGCAGCGCCGGGACCTTGGGGATGGCACGCTCGCTGACCTCGACGAACGAGTCGCCGACATCCAACACCTCCTGGATGCCCTCCGCCCCCAGGTCGGCGATGGAGAGCAGGTGCCGCCCTGCGAGTGCGGTGGGCGGCGCGGGCGTTGCGACCACGGTCATCGCTGCATCACTCCCACGTCGACGCCGTCGTCGCGCACGTCGACCACCTCGTCGAGGCGCGTGGGCAGGTTCTTGCCCACGTAGTCCGGCCGGATGGGTAGCTCCCGATGGCCCCGGTCGACCATCACCGCCAGCTGGACGGCCTGAGGTCGTCCATAGTCGTTCAGGGCGTCCAGGGCGGCGCGCACGGTGCGCCCCGTGAACAGCACGTCGTCGACGAGGACGACGACCTTGCCCGTCAGGTCGAAGGGGATGTCGGTCACCGCCTCGGGCATGACGGGCCGCAGCCCGATGTCGTCGCGGTAAAAGGCCACGTCGAGGCTTCCGGTGGGCACGATGGTGCCCTCGATCTGCTGGAGCGTGGCACACAGGCGTCGGGCGATCGGCACGCCGCCGGTCTGCAGTCCGACCACCACGACGTCGGTCAGCCCGTGGTTGCGCTCCACGACCTCGTGGGCGATGCGCGTGATCGCCCGCCTGAGGTCTTCGGCGTCCATGACGCGAGCCCGGGGGATGAAGGCGCCGGCATAGGCGCGCTCTCGAAGACCCAAGCGAACTCCTTCCGTGCCGGCCTCTCGGGACCGGCGTTAACGGTCACGCCATCGTAGCCCGTGGGCTGCGCTCAGCCGGTGAAGGTCCGGAACGCGCTGGAGAAGGCGTAGCGCGCCTGGAGGATGCCGCTGCACGTGGGGTCGGCCCAGGGGTTGGTGCCGCCCGGGCACTGCTGGTCACGGGCGACCGACCACATCGACAGGCGGCCGACGTGCTGCTGGCGGGCGAAGGTGAGCACCCGGTCGGCATCGGCGAGCGTGAAGACCTCCGACCGGACATCGTTCTGGCCGATCATCGGGGTGATGCCGACCATCCGCCACAGCTGCGCCGGGGTCTTGCCCGGGTAGAGGCTCTGCAGTTGGCCCTTGAGGCTCGTCGCGGCGTCGATGGCGTACTGGCCCATCCGCCCGGCCGGGTTCGGAGCGGCCCAGTCGCCGTAGTCCATGGCCATCACGTTGACCACCGACAGGTCGACGCCCGCGTCCCGGGCCGACCGGACGACGGCCAGGCCGTCGGGGGTGAGGCCCGTGGGCAGCACCGGCAGCGTCAGGGACACCGAC
>JBOGIC010000249.1:0-2188 GCA_050744985.1 Acidimicrobiales bacterium | reverse complement strand
GGAACAGGCCGGCGAAGAGCGGCAGCTTCAGCATCGCCGTGGGGCTGCCGATGAGCGAGTCGAGGTCGAAGTTCATCCCGCTCGTGACGAAGAAGAACGGCACGAGCAACCCGTAGCCGAGGGCGGTGATCTTCGACTCGAACAGCTCGATTTCGTGGCCACGCAGGGCGAGGCGGCTGATCATGCCGGCGACGAATCCGCCGAGCAGCAGGTCGAGGCCGAGGTCGTTGGCGAGGGCGAGGAGCGCCACGACGAGCACGACGACGAGGCGCACGATCAACTGGCTGCTCGATTCCAGCGTGCGCTCCAGGGCCGCCCAACCGCGCCCGACCGAGCGCACCGCCAAGACGCCGCACAGGACGGCCAGGCCGATGAAGGCGATGAGGAGCAACGCCTGGTTCAGCGGGTTCGTCGCCGACAGGAGGATGGTGATGAGCAGGATCGGCCCGAACTCGCCGACGGCCCCCGCGCCGAGCAGGTACGTGCCGAACCGGGTCTTCAGGTCACCGGAGTCGCGCAGGATCGGGATCAGCGTGCCGATGGCCGTCGTGGCCAGGGCCGAGCCGGTGTAGACCAACGAGACGACGACGCCGACGACGGCCAGAGCCGCACCGAGCCCGTAGGCCAGCGCCAGCGACAGGCCCCAACCCATCGCGGCGAGCTTCAACGGCCGGCCACGGATCCGCTCGAAGTCGATCTCGTAGCCGGCGAAATAGAAGAGCATGCCCAGGCCCAGGTTTCCGAGGAACTCGGTGAAGTCGTCGACCTCGGCCAGGCCCGTGCCTTGGGGGCCGATCACGATGCCGAGCAGCAGCTCCACGACGACCACCGGGACCGTCAGCTTGGGCGCGACGACGGAGACGATGAGCGCCGCCACCGCCGACGTGGACACGATGACGAGGAACGAGACCGCGTCGACGCTCGTCACCATCGCCGAAGCGGAAGGCTGAGCACCGGCCGGAACCGGAAGTCGTCGTCGGGCACGGCGTAGGTCACGTGGTCGCAGACGAAATCGCCGTAGGCCACGTGGTCCTGGAGCTCGTCGAGCAGGTCCTGCGTGCGCTCGAGCGAGATGAACTCGGCAATGGTCATATGCGGGGCGATGGGCTCGCGGCGGCGGGCGTGGTCGAAGACCGAGGTGGCGTGCACCGCGCGGCGCAGCTCGTCGAACTCCGCCTCCGGGCCGATGGCGTACACCACGCCGGGATGGGGCGGGAACGAGCGCAGCGGCCCGTACCGCACGTTGAACCGCGGCATGCCACTGACCGCCGCCCCGAGCTCACGCCACTGCGCCTCGGTGACGGGACCGGGCAGCGGCCCACTCAGGCTGATGTGGGCCGAACAGATGGCGGCCGACTTCGGATCGTGCCGCCGGCGTAGCTCGTCAACCGGCGCCGCGACGTCCGGCGGTGGAAAGACGTAGAGGGCCCCGTGGCGATACTCCCGCTGCCACTCGTCCCACGTGGCCGTCGAAGGTGTGCCGCGCCGGGTCAGACGCGGTCGCGTCGCCACAACGTGCGGGCCATCAGGCCTTCAAGGATGAATCCGACGCCGAGGCCGATCAGCGTGCCGGCGGCCGCCTCGTGCACGAGCAAACCGAACCCGATTCCCAGGAGCAAACTGCCCGTGAACAGCATGTCCATCCCTCCCGCCCAAGCGACCGGTCAACCTCGGGCGCGAGCGTACTGCCGGGTGCCCGCCTGCGTCGGGTTCAGCAGCGCGGGTCGAGCCGGTGGGCGAGGAGGAAGTCGGCGATGGCCGGGAACGCCGGTGGCCACGTGGCGTCGGGAACGTGACCCATCCCGAACACACTCGTGAAGTCCACGTCGCCACACGCCCGACTGTCGCGATAGCGCTCGACCAGATAGGGGGGCACGCTCCCCGACGCCGGCACCCACGCCAGCGACGTCGGTACGCGAGGCACGGACAGGTTGAGAAGGTCATCGTCCGCGAGGTCGTTCATCCCGAGCCACTGCAGGAGTTGCAGGCGACCGGTCCAGTACGCGTTGGTCGGGTCGTCGGTGCCCCAGAGGATGTACACCGGCACGGGCCGGGCGCGAGGGCCCATCTCGCGGTAGGCCGTCAACCCCGTCACGTCGAGGCACGTGAGCTGGCCGCAGCCGGCGATGAGGGCGGCGGCGGCGTACAGGTCCGGGTAGGCGGCCGCCATGTTCGCCGTCATGCCCGA
>JBOGIC010000248.1:0-2276 GCA_050744985.1 Acidimicrobiales bacterium | reverse complement strand
GCGTCGACGCGCACCGAGCTCAGGCCGGGGCCGGCGGTCGGTGCCAGCGCCTGGAGCGCCGAGCCCGGCGACGGCTTGGACGGGGCGCTCTGCGCTGGCGGCGGCACCGCCAGGAGGGCCGTCGCCGCCAAACCGCTGGCGCACGCGAGTGCCCGCCATCGACTTCGGCCCGCCCTCATTGCCATCCGCCCGCCCCCGCGTCGCCTGCCCGGGGGCGCAGGCTAGCTACGCGCTGATCGTGATGCTGAATTGCTGTGTCGCGGTCTGGCCGCCGTCGTCGGTGACCCTGACGGTGAACGTGAACGTGCCGGCCGTGGTGGGCGTGCCCTGGATGCGGCCGGGTGAGGTGGTCAGCGACAGGCCGGGCGGGAGCGGGCCGGCGGCGAGCGACCAGCGATAGGGCGGGATGCCGCCGTCGGCGAACAGGCCGTTCGCGTAGGACTGGCCGACGCGGCCGGGTGTCAGCGTGTCGGTCCCGTTGGTGATGACCAGCGGGCGGGCCGGGTCGACGGTGAGGGACAGCGTGCGGCGCGCCGTGGTGCCGGCGCCGTCGCGCGCCTCGACGGTGAAGGTTGTGGTCTGCACGGTCGTCGGCCGGCCGAGCACCGCCGTCGTCTGCGTGAGGCGCAGCGAGTCGCCGGCGAACTGCATGCCGTCCGGCACCCGCCCGGCGACCAGGCTCCAGCGGATCGGACCGCCGTTGCCGCCGATGGCCTCGATGAAGCCGGTGTAGTCGGTGCCGACGTTCGCATTGGGGAGGCTGGCCGTGGCGATACGGAACCCGGCGGTCGTCGGCAAGGGCGTGGTGGTGGGCTGGGGCGGCGGCGCCACCGTCGGCGAGGGTGTGGTGGTCGGCGCCACGGTCGTCGTCGGGCCGGGAGCGTTGACCACGGTGCAGCCCGAGAGGCGGGCGTTCGCAGCCGTGGCGGATCCGTCGTTGACGTCGACGGTGCAGTCGGCGGGCGGCGTGAACGCGTCCCGCTCGACCCGGAAGTTGCCCGAGCCGTCGCTCGAGCCCATGCCGACGCCGTCCACCGTGATCGTCCGGTTGGCGCCAGCCCGGCCCTCGACGCGCAGTCGGGACCCGTTCATCTCGGCGTGCGAGACCGTGACGGTGGCCTCGGCGAGGCGAGCGAGCCCCACGAGGGCGAGGACGGCAATCGGGACCATGACGATCGATCGCTTCATGGTTCATTCCTACGGTCGGGAGGCCGGATGGGTTTGGTCGCCTAGAATCACGCGCATGGCAGAAGTGACTTTGGCCGCCGAGGCGCGGCGTTCGACCGGTAGCGCCGAGTCGCGGCGGCTGCGCGCCGCCGGGAAGGTGCCGGCCGTGCTGTACGGCCACGGCGTCACGCCCCAGTCCCTCGTGGTCGACGCCCGTGAGCTGCGGGGCGCGCTGAGCCAGGAGGGGGGCCTCAACGCCCTGTTGTCCCTCGAGGTCAACAGTGACCGCCACCTGGCCATGGCGCGGCAGCTGCAGCGGCACCCGATCCGGGGCGGTGTGGAGCACGTCGACTTCGTGATCGTCCGGCGTGACGAGGTCGTCGCCGCGGAGGTGCCGGTGCACCTGGTCGGCGAGGCGCAGGATGTCCACCGGGCCGACGGCGTCATCGAGCAGCAACTGTTCAGCATCACTGTGAACTCCACCCCGGGCAACATCCCCCACAACCTGGAGGTCGACATCTCGGGGCTCGCCGTCGGCGACACCGTGCGGGTGAGCGACCTGAAGCTGCCCGAGGGCGTCACGACCGAGCTGGACGGCGAGGAGCCCGTGGTGCTCGCCAAGGCCTCGGCCATCGCCGCCGAGGTCGCCGCCGAAGAGGCGGAGGCCGCGGAGGCCGCGGCTGCGGAGGGGGAAGAGGGCGCAGCGGGGGCCGAGGGGGCCGAGGCTTCGGGCGAGGCCGGCGGCGAGGCGGCCGGCAGCTCGGACTCGTAACCGCGGCTGCGGCCCGCCTCCGTGGCCGAACGGCGTCGCAGGGAAGGGGAGCAAGCCGACCTGGTCGTGGTCGGCCTGGGCAACCCCGGGCCCGATTACGAAGGAACGAGGCACAACCTGGGCGCCGAGACCGTCGCGATTCTGGCCGCCCAGTTCGGCGCCGGCTGGCGGAGGGGCCAGGAGCGCGCCCTGGTCGCCGAGGCCCGGCCCGGCGGCCGCTTCGTCGCCCTGGCCTTTCCGCAGACGTACATGAACCTGTCCGGCGAGTCGGTCGCCCGGCTGGTGCGCCGGTACGGGATCGCCGACGACATCAAGCGCCTGGTGGTCGTGCACGACG
>JBOGIC010000247.1:0-4024 GCA_050744985.1 Acidimicrobiales bacterium | reverse complement strand
CGTACTACGGCCGCGTAGCCGGCTGCCTCGTGACCGGCAACGAGGACGGCGTCAAGCACTGCGCGATGAACACGCTCTACTCGCTGCAGCACCTGGGCTACACGATCCCGCCGCAGGCCGACGCCGGCTGGATCGGCGAGGCCGGCCCCGGGCCGTCGTACCTGGACCCCGGCTCGGGCGGGCCCGACAACGACTTCACCAATCGCAACACCACGTTTATGACGTGGAACCTGCTCCACCTCGCCCGCATGCTCAAGGACGCGGGCGGGATCCCTGCCCACGGCAACCAGCGGTCCCAGTGGGACGCCGGCTGCCGCTTCGACTACCCGAACCCCGAACACCGGTAGGTCCCGACCCGTTTACTCCGCGGCATTGGCCCGTGGGGGTACCACTTTCGCGGGTCAAACGCGTGTGGGTCGGCGTAGGCTTGCAGGCATGTCCCGGCGCCGTCATCTGGTGGGTGCCATCGCCGTGGTGGGGGCGGTGATCGGGGCGCTGGGAGCGGCGGCGTTCGCCTGCATCACCCCGGCGACGATCAGCCTGTCGGCCGCGGGCGGGCGACCCGCCGACGTCATAACGGTGACGGGGGCGGCGTTCCGCGCGCCCGACAACTCGCCCAACCCCGTCCAGGTCCGGTGGAACGGTGTCGACGGCCCGGTGCTGGCCGAGGTCCGGCCAACGCCGGAAGGCACGTTCACGACGACGGTGAAGATCCCCGACGGCGCGCCGGGCTGGTACGTGATCACGGCCACGCTGCGGGACGGCTCGGGCGAGCCCGTGCCGGGGACGCCGGGACGCGCCCTGTTCGAGATCCAGGGGGCGGCCGCGGCGCCGGTGGCGGCCGAGCCGGCCAACACGTTCACGCCCGCCACCTCGTCGGGCTCGTCGTTCCCCCTCGCCCTCGTCGCCGGGCTCGGTGCGCTTGGCCTGCTCCTGTTCGTCGGCGGCTTCGTGGCCGTCAGCCGAAGCCGCCGCGATGCCCCGGTCCCCGCACCCGTCCGGCGCGACTGACACCGCGAGGTTGGTGCGCCTGGCCACCGCGGCGGTGGTCGGGTGCACGCTGCTCGTCGCGTGCGGCGGCTCGTCCGGTCCGGCGCAGCCGGTGGCGGCGCCCGACCGCCACCCCGTCACCATGCGGTGGGAGACCTTCGTCGACGCCACCCGGCCCACCGACGCCGTCGACGACACGGCCGACAAGTCCGACCGCACGTTCGAAACCGAGATCGTCGCGCCCGAGGGCACCGGCGGGCCGTTCCCGCTCATCGTGTTCTCCCACGGCAATGGCGTGTCCAGCCCCGTGCGCTACGACGCGCTGTTCCGGGCGTGGGCCGGGGCCGGCTACGTCATCGCCGCGCCGAAGTTCCCGCTGTCGAGTACGTCGATGCTCGGAGCGGCCGGCGACGTGGTCAACCAGCCCGCCGACGTGAGCTTCCTCATCACCGAGATGACTCGGCGCAACCCGGGCCTCGTCGACGGGAACCGGGTGGCCGTGGCGGGGCACTCGCTCGGGGCCATGACCTCCCTGGCCGTGGGCTACAACCGCTGTTGCATCGACAACCGGGTCAAGGCCGTCGTGTCGCTCGCCGGCAGCCTGATCATGGCCTTCCCCGAGGACCGGTGGTTCCCCGGCGGGCAGACGCCGCTGCTGGTCGTGCACGGCGACGACGACAAGGTCGTGCGGATCGAAGGCGGCCAGAAGGCCTTCGACAACGCGCCTCCGCCCAAGGCGATGCTGACCGTGATCGGCGGCGACCACGGCCGCCCGTACGGCGGAGGTCTGGCCACGACCGAGAACCCCGAGCGCCTGGGGGCCGATCCGCAGGGCGACACGAGGCTGGTCAACGCGACCGTCGTCGGGTTCCTCGACCAGTACGTGCGCGACGATCCCGCCTCGTTCACCAAAGTCCGGCGGGCGTTGGACAGCGAGATCGACGTGCGGCTGCAGTACGTCTCCTAAACCGAGCGCAGGGCATCGGTGGGGGACAGTCGGGCGGCCCGCATGGCGGGGTAGAGGCCGGCCAGGGCACCGATCACGAGGCAGGACGCGAGGGCGGCGGCCATGGCGGCCGGGGGCACGACGACGGTCCACGACCGCGTGGATGCGTACACGGCCGTGACCGCCGAGCCCAGCAGCACCCCGGCGACGCCGCCGAGGGCCGAGAGCAGCAGCGACTCGCACAGGAACTGCACGCGCACCTGGCCGCGCGTGGCGCCCAGCGCCCGCCGCAGGCCGATCTCCGACCGGCGCTCGAGCACCGACATGACCATGACGTTGGCGATGCCGACGCCACCGACGAGCAGGGCGACTCCACCCAGGCCGCGGAGCAGGGCCGTGAAGGCGTTGTCGGTGGCCGCCTCGGCCGCCAGTGCGTCGGGCGGCCGGCTGACCCTCACCTCCTCGGGGTTGGCCGGGTTGGCGGTGGCCGGGAGCAGGTCGCGGACCGCCTCGACCTCGCGGTCGCCGGTGCGGTCGCCGGTGCGGGTGTAGATGGTGGTGGGGGCGCCGTCGAAGCCGAGGTCGGACTGGGCGACGGGGAAGCCGACCAGGGCGGCGCGGTCGATCTCGGGGGCGCGCGGGACCGGGTCGAGGATCCCGACGACCGTGAACCACTGGCCGCCGAGGTACACGAGCACCTCGGGGTCGGCGGTGGTGATGCCCAGCCGTTCGGCCGCCACCGAGCCGAGCACGACGGCGGGGTAGCGAGCCGTGGCGGCGTCGAGGAACCGGCCCGTGCGCACGGTGGCGCCGAGCACGCCCAGGAGGTCGGTGCGGGCCGCCTTCACGGCGATGCCGCCCGTCTGCTGGCTGGGGATGGCGTCGGTGCGCCGGACCGAGGCCGACACGTTGCCGGTGGCGCTCACCGACTCCACCGCGCCGATCCGTCCGATCATGCCGACGGACTCGTCGGGCAGCGACGCGTTCTCGCCGAAGAGGGTCTGGCCGGGGGTGACCGTGAGGAGGTTGGTGCCGAGGCGGTCGAGCTCGGCGAGGAGGTCGGCGCGGCTGGAGGCGGAGACGCCCAGCACGGCGACCATGGCGGCGATGCCGATGGCGATGCCCAGGCCGGACAGGGCCGCCCGCACCTTGCGCGTGCGCAGCGCCACACTTCCGACCCGGAGGACGTCGGCGGGGGTGAGCCGGCTCGCGGCGCCGGTCACGTGATCCTCCCGTCGAGGATCTCGACGACGCGCGGCAGCGTGGCCGCCCGCTCGCGGTCGTGGGTGACGATGACGACCGTCGTGCTCTCGGCGTTGAGCTCGCGCAGGATGGAGAACACCTCGTCGCTGGCGCGCGAGTCGAGGTTGCCGGTGGGCTCGTCGGCGAGGATCACGGCGGGACGGCCGACGACGGCCCGCGCGATCGCGATCCGCTGGCGCTCGCCGCCGGAGGTCTGGGCGGGCCGGTGATGGAGCCGCTGCCCCAGTCCCACCCGCTCGAGTGCCTCGATCGCCCGGCGGCGCCGTTCGGCCCGGAGGACGCCCTGGTACAGCAGGCCCTGGGCGACGTTGTCCACGGCGGTCATGCCGTCGACGAGGAAGAACTGCTGGAACACGAAGCCGATCGACCGGGCCCGCAGCGCCGAGACGGCGCGGTCGCCGAGCGTCGACACGTCCTGGCCGGCCACCCGCACCGCGCCCGATGTGGGCCGGTCGAGCGTGCCCATGACGTGGAGCAGCGTCGACTTGCCCGAGCCCGACGGCCCGACGAGGCCGACCAGCTCGCCCGGCCGGATGGTCAGCTCGTCGACGTGCAGCACCTCCAGCGGTGGCGAGCCGGGGTACCGCTTCACGACATCGCGCAGCTCCAGGACGCTCATGAGGCCGGCACCTCGACCTCGAGCCCGGGCTCGATGCCGTCGCCGCTCACCTCGACCCGGCTGCGGGCGAACAACCCCGTCTGCACGGGCAGGAGCCGCCCGTCGGCGGCGCGCACGCCGTAGCCGCCGTCGGCCAGGGCGAGCAGGGCGTTGACCGGGACGGTGAGCACGCCCTTCCGGGAATCCGACGTGATGCCCACGCGCAC
>JBOGIC010000246.1:0-2199 GCA_050744985.1 Acidimicrobiales bacterium | reverse complement strand
GGGCGGGATAGGCAGTTTCCGTTCGCATGGCGCCCCAGTCCCAACACCGGGACACTTCTCCGAACCACCCTTGCGGGACAGGGCCTGGCGCGGACGTACAGGAGTCCGTCGCGGGCTCCCGTTGAGGGTTCCCCTTGCGGGCACCACCGTTCGCCGTTCGCCAACCGGGACCAGGCGATCGCCGCGCGGTCTGACGCCTGATCAGTAACACCCGGGGCGTCGACGAACGCAGCCATCGCCGGTAAATGGGTCGCGCTCAGCAGGCTCGTCGTGCCGGCCGGCCCGAGTGATCCGTGCCGAGGTGGCACCATTGGCTCCGTGCGGCGGGCCCATCAGCGAAGCGGCAATCCGGGTTGGGTGCTCGACGAAATCGCGAGCGCCGGCCGGGAGAACCTCGATGCGGCCCACGTTCGACGGTATGACCGCAAGATGGATGCCCGCGCCGTGGACGAGGTCGACTTCTTGCGCGGCGCCGGGCTCAGTCCATCCTCAGTGGTGGTGGATCTCGGCGCAGGGACCGGCCAGTTCGCGCTCGCAGTTGCTGCGACGTGCCGACGAGTCGTCGCGGTAGACGTATCACCGGTGATGATCGAGCGGCTCCGCAGCAAGGTCGACGAGGCGGCGGTCGACAACATCGACGTCGTGGCGGCCGGCTTCCTCACGTACGACCATGTTGGCGACCCCGCGGACATCGTGTACTCCCGCTATGCCCTCCATCACCTGCCTGACTTCTGGAAGGTCATGGCGTTGGACCGAGTGCGGTCGATGCTTCGCGTAGGGGGAGCCTTTCGACTCTGGGACGTCGTCTACAGCTTCAACGTCAACGAAGCGCACGAGCACATCGAGGCGTGGTGCGCACCTTTCGGCGAAGAGGTGGAGGGCGAGTGGGCTCGATGGGAATTGGAGGAACACGTCCGTGACGAGCACTCGACCTATGCCTGGTTGCTCGAGGCGATGTTCGCTCGCACAGGGTTCGCCATCGAGGCCGCGGAGTACTCCGGCGACGGATTTGATGCCAAGTACCTTCTGCGAGCGACGGCGCCAGAGCACCCCGGATCCGCAGACCCATGAGACCCGTTGCGGGATCGGCTCGCGGACTCAGGCGGTGAATACGGACGGCGTCTCGTACGTTGTACGGGACGAACCGGAAGCGGTTCCCCTTCGGGGACCCCGGGACGCGCGTGCCGCGCGCCCCGCTGGCCGTTCCCCTTCGGGGACCGCGTGCCGCGCGCCCCGCTCGCCGTTCGGCTTCCGGAACCGGCCCTATGTGGGTCGGCGCCGGGAGGCGACGCGCAATCGCGAACGCATTGGCCGACTGCTGGCCGATTGCGACGCGGCCACACTCAGCGACCAGAGTCACCGAGTAGGCCCGAGTCGGCTTGGTCAGTATCAGCGTTCGGCTCGAGGGCCCCTGTTTGTTCGAATCGGTTCACCATCTCGCCGAACCGATTGAAGGCGCCTTGCCGGCTGGTAGCGAGCGCCACGCCGATCTCTGCCCACGTGTGGCGCCGTAGACGAGCGGAGATGACCAGTTGTTGCTCACGCTGCAGGAGGTCGTGTCGAAGCAGACGGATCGCGGCCAAGCCGGCAAGCTCGTCGTTGCCAAATGCAGCTTCGAGCAGTTCCTCCTCCGTCGTCCATGGTTCGTGGAGCATTCGTCGCACTGTAAACGCGCGGTGTACGCACGTCAACACGCCGTGTACATGTCCGGGTTCGGGCACGTATCGCCGCACGGGGTCGCTGTGCCATCGGCCAACGGGACGATGCTGGCGAGCACCGCCGGCCCGCATGCCCTTCTCCAAATCCGTCAACGGGTACGAAAATCCGATTGTGATCGTGCCGGCGGCCCAGGCAAGCGCCGACAGGTGCACCCACACGAGCGCCGGCTACCGCCACGAAAGCAGGGCGCCGCCGGCGACGAACAGAATGAAGCCGAAGTGGACGATCACAACGGCGTCGGCGCGGAACCGGTACGGCATGAAGCCTCCCGCCACGACCCTACCGGTGCCCGTGCGCGTGCCGCACTGGCCATCGTCCTCGTCGTCTCTGGCTACGCGTGGTGGGCGGTGTCTCGACCCCCGTTCTCGGCGTCGGCGACGGTGGCGCTTCTCGCTGCCGGTGCGGTCGCGATCCTGGCCGGAGCCCGGCGGTACCCGCGCCGGCGGCGCGCCGCCCGCACTGCCACCCGGGGGTACGCGG
>JBOGIC010000245.1:0-16376 GCA_050744985.1 Acidimicrobiales bacterium | reverse complement strand
GCCTCGGTCAGCGTCAGCGCCGAGGGCGAGACCGCTTCGCCGGGGAGCGACTTCCGGTTCGACCCGCTCACCCTCGACTTTGCGGCCGACGAGACCGAACGCGAAGTGGCGTTCTCGGTGCACGGCGACGACGACAAGGAGCCCAGCGAGACCTTCAGGATGAAGCTCGCCTCGGGCGACGACCGGACGCTGGGCGACACGATCGGCATCGGCACGATCGTCAACGACGACGGGCGTGCTCTCGAGGTGGCGGCCAAGACCGGCGACAGCGTCGAGGTTGGATGGTCCTCCGCCACCTTCACCGGTTTCGGCATGGAGCCGTCGGTGAACGACGACGGCCTCGTCGCGTTCATCGGTCGCCACAGCAACGGCGGCGACGGGATCTTCGTGTGGGATGACGGTGTGGTCCGGATGATCAATCCCTGCTGCAGCAGTTCCTCGAGGAATTACGGCGACGCCGCCCAGATCAACGACGACGGGATGGTCGTGGCGCGCGACCGCATCTCAGGCGCTCCACCCTCGTTCCGCATCCGGGTCTGGGACGCGAATGAGACCAACGACTGGACCGTCGTGGCGGAAGGCGGGTCGAGCAACCCCGACGACTTCACCTCGGTCACCGGTCCGGCGAGCATCGGCGACGCCGGCGACGTGGCCTTCATCGGAGCCACGGCGTTCGGGACATATCTCGGGACGAGCTCACCGCCCTATGACGAGCGCTACACGACCAGACTCCACACAGGCCTGCGGCCGATGATCGATGACCAAGGGCGCGTCGTCGTCAAGGTCGTTGGGGGATCCGAGACCGGGGACGTCCTTCGGGTTTACTCCAAGACGGCGGAACTCCAGTCCGGGATCGCCTGCGCCGCCACGGTCATTTGCGCTCATCCCGGGTTCAGCGCCATCGGACGGGCGGCGGGGATCTCCGACGACGGGCGCCTCGTGGGCTTCTACGGGGTCGAGGGGAACACCGGCGAGCCGGGCCGCCCCGGAGTCTTCGTCAGCGTGGAAGACGGCACCGGGACGCGCACGCTCGCCCGCATAACCGGCGTAAGCGGTGACGGTCGCCTCGACCCGGGGGAGACCTGGGAGGACCTGAACGGGAACGGCAGCGTCGACGCTGGCGAGGACCGCGGTCGGTTCAGCCGGTTCGAGCCCGACGCCCGGGTCGGTGTGAACGCGATAGGCGAGGACGGTAAGACCGCCACCGTCGTGTTCGCCGGGTACGACACGGCTGGAACGAAGGGTCTCTTCTCGGCCCGGATCGACCTCGTCTCGGCGGAGGTGACGCAGGTCAAGCCGTTGTTGAAAGTCGGTGACGAGGTCGACGGGCTCCCCGGTACGGTCACCGAGTTCTCGGTGTTCGACCCGCTGAACAACGCCGAGAACCAGGACACCGTGCTGTGGGCCAAGACAAGCGCCAACGCCGAGGCGATCCTCCACCGGCGTTCGTCGGTGACGCCGCTCGTCGTGATCCCGGGAGCGGGCGGCAGCGAGCTGTTCGACCTCGGCGGCGAGCAGCGCTGGCCGCGCCTGACCGACGTCGGGAAGAACCTCACGATGAAGGACGCGGTCAACCGGAGCCTCGTGCCCCACGACGTGGTCCGCGCCATCCCGCCGTGGCTCCCGCCAAGTGCGACGCCCGACGCTCTCGGGTGGCTCCAGCTCTACGGCCCCCTACTCGACGCGCTCGGCGAGAACGGGTACCGCGAGTACGAGATGACGGCCGGCGGAACGTTCAAACCGGAACGACGGACGGCCGCCGGATGCGACACCACGCAGGAAGACGCCACGCTGTTCGTGTTCACGTACGACTGGCGGAAGGACATCGCCGACAGCGCTCAAAAGCTCGACGACTTTCTCGGCTGCGTCCAGCAGATCCACCCGGACAACCAGGTGAATGTCCTCGCCCACAGCATGGGTGGCCTCGTGGCTCGCCGCTACGTCACCGACAGCGCGGACGATGAACGCGTCAATGCCATGATCACGCTCGGCTCGCCGTGGCTGGGCGCGCCCAAGATGTTGTTCGTGCTGGAGACCGGCTCGTTCATCCCTGTGGTCGTCTCCGGCGACGACCTGAAGGCGGCCGTAGAGACGATGCCGGGGCTGCACCAACTACTGCCGGGTCTCGGACCTTCGATGGGCCTCGCCCCCGCGCCGCTGATCGAGGAGGGTCGCGACTTCGACGGAAACGGCAGGGACGACGACCGGTTCGAGGGCCCGGCCCTCGCCAACGTGCTCGATCAGGCGCATCCGGGCTTTCGGCCGGGAACGGTCGGAGAGCGCTTCCACGGCGAAGGCAGCCAGGACGACTGGGCCCAGGGCGACCGGGGCGTCACCTACTACAACGTGTTCGGCCAGGAGAAGGCGCTCACAACGCCCGAGCAGGTCTCGGCCGTCTCGCGGCTTCGGTGCGCCTTCCGGGCGATCGATCCCGCAGATCCGTTGCGAGGTCTGCTCGATCGCTGCCACCTCGGCGAGCGGCTCAGTGTGGGGTTCACATGGGGCGACGGGACGGTGCCGATCGACAGCACCAAGCAGTCGGGTGGCTTCGACCATCCTGTCCCCGGGGATCTCCAGGGCCACAACGCCATGCTCCGGAACCCGAGTCTGCACAACCAGGTGCTCGAGTGGCTCCAGGCCGAAGGGGGCCCGAAGCCTCCCGACGGCATCTGGCCGTTCCTCGCCGGCCCGACAGACCGAACCGCGGTTGCCGAGACGAGCCTGGAGAGCGCCACGGCGCCCGTCGCGTCGCACTGGATCACGATCGACGGCGGAGACGCCGTGGTCGTGAGTGACGACAAGGGGAACAGCACCGCTCCGATCGACGGCACGCAGGTGCGGGGCACGGTGCCCGGCGTCGAGCAGCTGCGGGTCGGGGCGGCCACGGAGACCATCGCCGTGCCGGCCGGCGATCCGATCCGGACGACGTTCCGGTCGACGGGCGAGCCGATTGTCGTGGAGGCACTCACCAGCGACGGCGACGGGGCGGTGGTGGCGGCTGTCCGTTACCTCGACGTCGAGGTGCCGAGCGGCGTGTCCGCCCTGCTCGACTCGACGCCGTCGGGCCTGGCCCAGCTGCGTTACGACGGCGACGGCGACGGCACGTTCGAAACCGCGGTCCCGCCCACGGCCTCCGTCACCGGCGCCGCGGCGCAGGACACGAGCGCTCCGGACATCACGCTCACCGAGACGGTCGAGGACGGCACCTCGCGTGTCGCGGTTGCGGCGACCGACGGCGGTACGGGCCTCAAGGCTGTCTACGCATCCGTCAACGGTTCGCGTTTCGAGCCCTACACGAGCGAGCTCTTGGTGAACCCAGGGGAGCATCCGGTCGTCTGGGCGGCCGCCGCCGACAACGCCGGGAACCGCTCGTTCGCCTCACTGCGCCTTACGCCGCCGCCGGCGGACGACGCACCGGTGGCACGGGACCGGGCCGTCGAGACGGTCGAGGACACACCGGCTGAGGTGGCATTCGACGCCGAGAGCCCCGACGAGCTCCCCCTGACCTTCACGGTCGTCGCCGAACCGGCTCACGGCACGCTCAGCGGCACCGGCGCGATCCGCACGTACACGCCGGCGGCCGACTTCAACGGGAGCGACCAGTTCACGTATCGAGCCAACGACGGCACGCGCGACTCGAACGTGGCCACCGTCACCATCACGACCAAGCCGGTCAACGACGCTCCGGTCGCCGCCGCCGATGCCTATTCGACGGCCAGCGACACGGCGCTCGCGGTGCCCGCCCCCGGTGTGCTCGCCAACGACCGCGATGTCGACGGCGACGCGCTGCGGGCGGAGTTGGTCGGGCCGGCATCGCACGGCACGGCGAGCGTCCTCCCCGACGGGAGTGTCACGTACGCCGCCGACGCAGGGTTCTCGGGAAGTGACCAGTTCACCTACCGGGTGGGCGATGGGACGGCCGTGTCCGACCTCGCGACCGTCACGATCACCGTCACCCCGAGCACGGCGCCGCCGGACTGCTCGGCGGTCCGGCCCAGCGTCACCTCGTTGTGGCCCGCCAATCACAAGCTGCAACCGGTCACCCTCACCGCCGCACGGGACGGCCATGGCGGGCCGATCCGGGTCAAGGTCACCGCGGTGCAGCAGGACGAGCCGGTGAACGGACCGGGTGACGGCGACCAATCGCCCGACGCCGAGCTCCTGTCGGTTCCCGACGAGGTCCGGCTCCGGGCCGAACGGAGCGGCACCGGCGACGGCCGCGTCTACCGGCTGTCGTTCACGGCGACCGATGCCGTCGGAGACAGCTGCACCGGTATGGCCACGGTCGGCGTCCCCCACCAGCAGAACCTGACACCGGCGATCGACTCGTCACCGCCGGCATTCGACTCGCTCAAGCCCTGAGCGCGGTGGAACGCGCCCACGCCCGCGAGCCCAGCGGGCGTGGGCCGCTCTGCGCGTGCGGCGCGGGCGACCAGTCGGTCAGGTCATGCCGGAAGGTGAGCGAGGTACCGCAGGGCGGTGATGCTGGGGAGGTAGACGTAGGCCCCGCCTCGGGTCGTGACGAAACGGGAGAATCCCTCGAGCCGCCGGTTGGTAGGCGTAGGGCCGGCGGCGGGGAGGACCGGAAAGGTGAACGAGCTGGACGCTCGGTCGTTGGCGCCGATCAATACGTCCAGCCCGCTGATGTGGTTGTAGGGGTCGGTGCCGTCGTTTGGGTCCGACATCAAGAAGTCGGGGTTGTTCACCCAGGCGCTCATCGTGAACTCGAACTGCCGGCGAAAGTCGGCGTTGATGAAGTAGCCGATGAGGCCGCGGCACTGCGTGTCGGGGTGCTCGGGGTCGAAGGGCGGTCCGTACGGCATGGCTCGCCGCACGATCCGGTGGGTGTGCCCCGAGCCCGGCCCGCCCACGACGGCCTGGCTCCGTGGGTGCGTCCGCCGGATGTGCGAACCGATCGGGCACCTCAGGCCCAAGCGGTCGTCGACGTAGTCGAAGTCGTTGCGCTCCTCGTCGCTCGGGGGCCGCGCCGGGTCCGGAGTCTCGGGAGACAGGACCAACGGCACGCCATTGCGCCACCGACCACAGATCTTGGCCGCCACCAGCTCCCGGTCGATCCCGTGCGCTGCGGCCGCCTCATCGAGAAACCGCTCGAACCCGGCGACATCCTGCTCGAGGACGCGGAACGCCGCAAAGCTGCTGTTGGTGGAGAGCTCCTCGGGATCCACACGCAGGGTGTCGCCCTGGGGGGTCTTCCAGCCGAGCAACACCGAGCCAACCGCCACGGTGGGGATCGGTCTCGGATCGGCGACGTGACACTTCCGCGGCGGAACCCCCTCGAGCCGCGGCTGGGAGATGTTGTCGGCGTAGCCGAAGTGCACCTGGTTCCGGTCAGACGGCAGGGTGGCGGCGTCGAGGGCGCCCTGCTCCTCGAGAGCCCCGGGGAACGATCGCCTGAGGGTGGCCGTGACCTCGTTCATCTCGTCGTCGGAATCCGTGACCCAGAGGCTCAGGATCACGTGGACCGCATCGCTGTCGCGAAGCTCCTCGATCCAGTTGGAGGAATCACTGTCCCCAACGTCACCCAGACGGGTCTTCGTCTTGGTGTGGGTGGCTCCTCGTTGGAACGACGCGGGGAAGCTCTGCAGGTGACCCCGCTCGACACCCAGGGCCTCCAGTCCCGGGTGGGTGATTCCCACGTTCAGGAAGGACGGCGGCTTGTCGCACCATTCCTCCGCCGTCGTGATCTGCGGCATCCCCGAAGACCCGTCGACCAGCGATCCGAGGAACGCTCGGGCGGCGGCCGGTTCCGTCACTCGCAGCACGAAGTGCCGTGCGCAATTGACCCGGTAGCCACGAAGAACCGTCCCTTGGACGTCGGCGAGCGTGAGCGCCTTCGCCGCCTCGCTCATCCGCCGCAGTTCGCCTTTATCCTCTGCACGCTGTGGGGGTAGGCCCCGTACTGCGTGGGGTTACCGACCGGCTCCCCTCTCAGGTCGTGCTGCGACGCGTCGTTGTTCCGGATCCAGTCGGTGAAGGCCACGAGGTTTTCTTCGACGGGCACCAACCCTCCCCCATCTGTCGTGAACCCGAGGATGGCGTCGAAGACGTTGCCGAGCCGAAGGGCGAAGTCCTCGATGTACAGGTCGAAGTCGCCGTCATAGGTCGTGATCACGGCCAGCCGGTACGGGCCACCGGGGGACCTCAGAGACGGTTGGAAGTTGTCGGCCGAGGCATCGAAGAGCATGAACCGGGAGTAATGGACGGTCCCGACTTGGTCGAGGGTCTCCCCGATTGTTGGTTTGTTCGACTCGATGATGCCCCACAACGCCTCGAGGTCGGCGTCCTTGCGGATGGGCATGATGAGGGTGAGGGGGTGGGAACCAGAGCCCTCCGGCGCTTCGGGCATGATCCGTCCTTTCGGTCGCGGGCTAGGGAGTGAGGGTCGCAGCCACCCCGGTATGGTCGGACGGCCACAACCCGTCGGTGGTGCGGTTGTCCGGATCGGTCCCGTAGATCCGTGACCGCACAACGCCGACGCCGCGTGTGGTCATCACGTGGTCGACCCGGTGTTCCAGGGCACCGGCGGCCACGGGGTCGGAGAGGAGTTCGTTGAACCCGGCGGTGAACCCCGGGTCTCCGGGGTGTGCGACCGCCCAGGTGTCGACCAGTCCGTCATCGACCAGGGCTTGGTAGGCCAGGCGATTCTCGGGCACAGGCAGCTCCGGCCCCGAGTTGAGGTCGCCCACGAGGATCACCGCCCCGTCGGCCCCCCCAACCGGCCCATGCGGTGCGATCAGCTCCAACGCCTGCTGCCGACGGACCCCGGGGTGGAACGCCTCGAGGTGGGTGTTGACGAAACGAAAAGGCCGACGGTTCACCACCGCATCGACCGAGACCCAACCCCGTTCGATGGTCGTCTGCTGACCGAGCCCGTTCGTCATCGACAGCCTTGCGTCGAACTGACCCGACCGTGGATTGGTGAGGGATACCTCCGCGCCCCGGGTGGCCTTGACGAGGATCGCGTCGTGCTGCACAACCCGGATGTCGCGCCCATAGGGCGGCCCGGCGGGTGCCTCGGCGTCCTCCTCGGCCTGCACGCGCACCACGTCATAGAGCGTCCCGACGGCGGCCAGCTCGCGTTGGAGCATGGCGATGAAGTCGTACTCCACGGTCAGGGCGGGAGCGGGATCGAACTGGGCCCCGCTGTACCAGGTCGCCGCCTCCTGGATGCCAAGGAGGACCGGGTCGGCGTCGGCGATCTCGCGGGCAAGGGCCTTGGCCCGCTGCGAGAAGTCGGTCTGTTGAACCACAGAGAAGACGTGCGCCACGGCGGCGAGGAGTTGCGGAACGGTGGAGGCCCGGATCGCCGGATCGAGGTTGGCCCCGATGTACAGGTTGCGCGTCATGACCTTCACCGGTCGCGGGTTACTGGCCCCCGCGGAAGGCGACAGCGCCGTCGTCGGGACTCCGGCTACAAGCACGAACATCAGGAGGCGAACCAGGCGCGTCCTCACGGAGATGGGGTCCTGGTGCTGCGCCGTGCGTTCCGCCGAATGCTCACGCGTCAGTCCTTTCGGTGGGCGGCCGGCCAACGACCGCCGCGAGCAACCGCCCAGCCTCGGGCCGGGCCATAGGACAGTCTCGCGTGCGATCCGTTGGAGGTGTGCCTACGTTGCGAGATTGCGCATCGAAAGGCCGCGGATCTCGGAGACGAGACCGGCCATACCCAGGGTGTCGGCCGCCGTCCCGGCCGCGTCCAAGTGTTCGCTGGCCCGATCCCGATCTCCGTCCCAACCGCGCTGCAACAGCATCCGGGCGTACGCCGTCCGCGTGCGGGCGCACAGCGGCGGCGAGCTCGCCTCCAGCAACATGGAGGCTTCGAAATGGCCCTCCGCCGCGGCAAAGTCGCCCTGCGTCGCCGCCAGCATCCCGAGGTACCGATCGACCGCGCCCGCGCAGATGCCGAACGCGACGAGCGCCAGGTGCCCGCTGTGCGGGCGGAGCCGCGAGTGCAGCACCGCCGCACGGGCCGCGTCCTCGAGACGGAAGCAGACCTCGGCCAGCGACGACATCGACCCCATCCATGTGAGGTCCCGCGGCACGCTCGAAAACCCTTCGGTCGCCAACCCGTCGAGGTGGCGCCGAGCTTCCTCGAGCTGCCCCATCTCCGCCTGAGCCATGGCCCGCAGCGAGCGGAACACCGCCAAGCCACGATCGTGATCCGCCGCCGGGGCGATCACCGAGCACGCCTCGTCAAACCGGCCCTGCTCCCGTCGGAGAAAGAATCGCTGGCCGATGGCGGCACCGAGGAAGTTGGGGTCTCGCCCGGCGTGCGAGACCATACGCTCGACACCCGGCTCGACATCTTCGAAGCGACCATCGAGGAGAGCCTTGAGCGTGCGCCACTGGGCGGCGTCACTCTGGTACGCCCAATGGCGAACGGCGTCGGCGAGTTGCTCCAGGCGACTCACGTCTTCGTCGAACCCGGCCACGCCGCCGAGCTCGAGGCGGGCCGGCGCGCGTATGCGCAGCGCCCTCGCCTGCGCGCGCTGATTTCCCGAGCGATCGGCGAGCTCGAGCATCTCCTCGCCGAGAAGGAGACGGTGGGAGACGTGCTCGGTGCCGACGAGGGTCAAGGCCCTGACGGACAACGCGAGCTCGAGCGCATCCGTGTCAGCCGCATGGCGCGCCAACCGAAGCGCCTCTTCGGCCATGGCCTCGGCCGCCTCCGCCTGCCCCTCGCTGACCGAGCGGTGATACGCCACCTTCGCCAGCAGCCGGGCGCGCAGGGCCGGGTGGTCGTCACCGAGGGCCTCCAACGCCTCCTGACAGAGTCGTACCGCCGTGGGGTCGGGATGACCCACCACACCCATCCGGTCGTAGAGCAGCGCCACCCGGGCCAGCCGCGCCGGCGACGCGAGCAGGCGGGCATCTTCGGCGGCTCGACACGCTGCATCCTTCGACCCCGGGGTGTCGCCGGCGCGGTCGCGCGCCTCGGCCAGCGCGAAACGAATCTCGAAGCGTTGGGCGCGATCACTCTCGGTGCCCTGCTCGACGAGCCTCAATGCCTCCTCGTAGTAGGTGACCGCCTCGTCGTAGGCAAGCTGCCCCAGTGCCCGCTGGCCCGCCTGCATCGTGTACGAAACGGCCTTCCCCGCGGCGCCCGCCGACGCGGCCTGGGAGAAGTGGTAGGCGAGGGCCGGTAGGTGATCGGCCAAACGACCCGCGAACACGAGCTCGACGGCCTCGCCCGCCTGGCGGTGGAGCAGGGCGCGGCGCGCCCGGCTGAGGTCTTCGTACAACGCCGTGCGAACGAGGCCGTGGGCGAAACGCTGCCGCAACGACGGACCGGTCATATCGACGACCAGCCCGGCCGCAACGCCTTCGTCCAAGCCGGAGACGACCCGGTCCACGTCCATCCCGGAGGCGCCCTGCACGACCGCAACGTCGTATTCGGTTCCGACCACCGCGGCCGTGCGGAGCAGGCCGACGCTCGTTTCCGACAGGCGCGAGAGGCGGCGGCGGACGACGCCAACGACTCCTTCCGGCAGGAATGGGCGCTGGGCCTGGCTCCCGGACTCGATGAGGTGGCGCACGAGTTCGCCCACGAAAAAGGGGTTCCCCCCAGTGTCGCCGCGGATAGAACCCGCAAGCGCCGCCGCTCGATCCCCAAGGCTGCCCCCCGATGCCTCGACGATCAGCTCCCGAACCGCCGCCTCGTCGAGGCCAGTGAGCGTCACGCGTGTGGCACCCGGGATGCTCAGCAGATCCCACATCAGCTCGTCCGCCTTCTCGCCGACCGGATGTTGGGTGTCGCGATAGGTCGCGACGACCAGGAGCGCCATCGGCTGGTCACAGGTGAGGAGAAAACGGAGCAGCCCCAGGGTCGGCCGGGTTGCCCAGTGCAGGTCGTCGAGCACGAGCACGACGGGTGCAAGGCAGCAGAGCTGACCGAGCGCGCCGGCCAGGGCGTCATACATGCGGTGGCGCGCCGTCTCGGGATCAAGCTCGACGGCGGCAGCCGGCGGCGTCGAGTCATCCAGCTGCGGCGCGAGTCGGATCAACTCGCCGCCCATGTTCCCGATCACCGCCGTCAGCTCTTCACGCGTGAACTGGCGGGCCATCTGGGCCGCCGCTTCGGCGAATGGCTGATACGGCGTCACGAGCTCCTCGTCGCATCGGCCGTAGAGCACGATGGCCCCGTCGCGATGGGCACGCCCGGCGACCTCCGCGGCGAGGCGTGTCTGGCCCACACCCGGCTCTCCGGCAATCAGCGCCAGCTTCGGCCCGGCGGACGCCGCGGCCCGCCGGTGGACATCGAGATGCTCGAGCTCGGCTTCCCGCCCGACGAACGAGTAGGCGCCGCTCAGGTCGAGCCGCGTGGGGAGGGGCATGCTCCGCAGGGCAGCGCGTGGAACGGCGCCGTCGGTAACGGGCTCGCCCGGCGACCGCGGCCCTTCCAGCTCCGGCTCCTGTAGCAGGACGGCTGACTCGAGCCGTTGCAGCGCCACCGACGGCTCGATGCCCAGGTCGTCACGGAGACGGTCACGCAGCTCGGCATAGGTCCGCAGCGCTTCGGCCTGGCGGCCGCACCGGTAGAGCGCCACTATCAGTTGCCCCCAGAGCCGCTCCCGGAGCGGGTGGTCGTCGACAAGGGCGCGCAGCCGTCCCACGAGCTCGCTCTGCCGACCCCGAGCCAACTCGCTCTCGACCCACTCCTCCAGGGCACTCAGGCGGGCCTCCTCGAGGCGGGCGCGCTCGGGCTGGGCGAAGGTCTCGAAGGTGAAGTCGGTCAGCGCATCGCCGCGCCAGAGTGAGAGCGCCTCTCCCAGCCGGGCCGAGGCCGTATCTGCATCTCCGCGGCGGAGCAGCGCCGTGCCCTCCGCAACCAGCGCCTCGAAGCGACCGGCGTCGACCTCCTGCGGATCGACCGACAGCAGGTAGCCCGGCGAGCGCGTCTGGATCAGCTCCGGGCCGAGCGCGCTACGCAGTTTCGAGATATAGGTCTGGAGGGTGGCTGAAGCCGACGGCGGCGCCTCTTCCCCCCAGAGGGCCTCCATCAACCGGTCGGCCGACACGACCTGCTTCGGGTGCAGCGCCAGCATCGCCACGAGGGCCCGCAGCTTCGGGGCACGCAGCTCGACCGGACGCCCGGCGGCGACGACTTCCAGCACGCCGAGAACCCGGAACCGCACGCTGGTTCGCTGTGCCGCTGTCACGGGGTCACCTGCCGTGCCTCGTCACTGTCGCTTCACCGCCGCTCGAGCCCGACCAACGCTACCCCACCGCGTGAGACGTGGGAGGACTCTTCGAGGCCGCGCTGGGTCTCACACGACCTCTCCACGAGCGGGTTCGTTGCTTTGCCGTACCGGGGTGGGGCTCGGACGTCGTCGGGACATCCCCGAGGCAGCAAGGTCGTGTCGTCGGCCCGGTCATCCAGAAGGCGAGAGTGGCCCGAGCATCGGGGTCAGGCGGGGCGGCGTCGCCTCAGGCAGACGGCCGCGACGGTCGAATCCTGAGCACGTCCCAGCTCGACAACGTCGGTGCGCCAGGCGTCGTCCTCCAAGACTCTCGGAGCTCGGCGTCGTGCGGTTGGCGCGCCGGAGGGTCGGGCGGGCGTGGCGAAGCGTTGCCTCCACGATGAGCACCCAGCACTCATCCCCAGAGGACGGAGCGCGCCGCGCAAAAACGGCCGGGGCCATCACTGGGGCCGCCGGTACGATGCGAGCCGTGGCCGACGCGTACGACGTGCAGGAAGTCGAGAAGAAGTGGCAGGCCCGGTGGAAGGAGACCGGCGCCTACCAGGTCGAGGACGACGACCCGCGCCCGCCGTACTACGTCCTGTGCATGTACCCGTACCCGAGCGGGCCAGCGCACATGGGCCACGTGCGCAACTACACCTTCGGCGACCTGAACGTGCGGTACCGCACGATGATGGGCAACGCCGTCCTGTCGCCGATCGGGTTCGACTCCTTCGGCCTGCCGGCGGAGAACGCCGCACTGAAGTCGGGCGTCCACCCCCGACCGTTCACCGACGAGCGCATCGCCGAGCTGAAGGCGTCGCTGGAGCGGCTGGGGTCGATGTACGACTGGCGGCGCGAGGTGCGCAGCCACGACCCCGAGTACATGCGCTGGACCCAGTGGATCTTCCTGCGCCTGCGGGAGGCGGGGCTGGCCTACCGCAAGAACGCTCCGGTCAACTGGTGCCCCGGCTGCCAGACCGTGCTGGCCAACGAGCAGGTGCTGGCCGACGGCACGTGCGAGCGCTCGGGCGACCTGGTCACCAAGCGCGAGCTGGAGCAGTGGTTCTTCCGCATCACCGCCTACGCCGACCAACTGCTCGACGACATGGCCGCCTTGGACTGGCCCGAGCGGGTCAAGGTCATGCAGCGCAACTGGATCGGCCGGTCCGAGGGCGCCGAGTTCGACCTGGCTGTCCAGGACCGCGAGGACGTCTCCATCCCCGTGTTCACGACCCGGCCCGACACCAGCTTCGGCATGACCTACGTCGTGCTGGCGCCCGAGCACCCGCTCGTGCCCGAGCTGACCACGCCCGGGCAGGCAGCCGAGGTGGAGGCGTTCGTCGCCCAGGTGACCCAGGAGTCCGAGATCGAGCGCCTGTCGACCGAGACGGCGCTGACCAAGCGCGGCGTGTTCACCGGCTCGTACGCCGTCAACCCGTTCAACCGGCAACCCGTGCCCATCTACCTGGCCGACTACGTGTTGATGAGCTACGGCACGGGCGCCATCATGGCGGTGCCCGGCGAGGACCAGCGCGACTGGGACTTCGCCAAGGCGTATGGCCTGCCCATCATCCGCACCGTCCAGCCGCCCCATGAGTGGGAGGGCGAGGCCTACACAGGCGACGGCCCGGCCATCAACAGCGAGTGGCTGAACGGGCTGAGCAAGGCCGACGCGGTCGATGCGGCCATCGGGTGGCTGGAGGCGAATGGCATCGGGCGGCGCACCGTGCAGTACCGGCTGCGCGACTGGCTGTTGTCCCGCCAGCGCTACTGGGGCTGTCCCATCCCGATCATCTACTGCCCGATGGACGGCGCCGTCGCCGTGCCCGACGACCAGTTGCCCGTGCTGCTGCCCGACGACGTCGAGTTCCGGCCGACGGGCGAGTCACCGCTGAAGTTCCACGAGGCGTTCCTGAACACCACGTGCCCGAAGTGCGGCATGCCCGCCAAACGGGAGACCGACACGCAGGACACGTTCGTGGACTCGTCGTGGTACTTCCTGCGCTTCTGCGACCCGTGGAACCACACGGCGCCGTTCGACCCGGCCAACGTCGAGCACTGGATGCCCGTCGACCAGTACATCGGCGGCATCGAGCACGCCATCCTCCACCTGATGTACGCCCGGTTCTTCACCAAGGCCCTGGCCGACCTGGGCGTGGCGCCGAAGGACCTGCGCGAGCCGTTCGCCCGCCTGTTCACGCAGGGGATGATCCGCATGGGCGGATCCAAGATGTCCAAGTCGAAGGGCAACCTGGTGGCGCCCTCGCAGTACTTCGACACCGTCGGCGCCGACGCCCTGCGCCTGTTCCACCTCTTCGTCGGCCCGCCCGCCGACGACGTCGACTGGAACGAGCAGTCCGACGAGATCATCAATGGCTGCCACCGGTTCCTGCAACGGGTGTGGCGACTGGGTACGGCGCCGCCCGAAGGCGCAGGCATCAGCGGTGAGGACTTGCGGCGGGCGACCCACCGGCTGATCGCACAGGTGACTGAGGACTACGAGCGCTGGTCGTACAACACGGCGGTGGCCGCCGTCATGGAGTTCGCCAACGTGCTGCGCCAGGGCAGCGACGACGCCGACGCCAACGCATTCGCGGTCGACTCCCTGCTGACGCTGATGGCGCCGATGACGCCGCACGTGACCGCCGAGCTCTGGGAGCGCCGCCACCCCGGCCAGCCCGGCCTGCGTGGTCCGAACGCCGTCGGCAGCGTGCACGAGCAGCCCTGGCCTGTCGCCGACCCGGCCTTGGTGGCCGTCGAGACCGTCACGATGGTCGTGCAGGTCAACGGGAAGGTGCGCGAGCGGGTCGAGGTGGACGCCGACGTGACCGCCGACGAGATGGAACGGCGGGCGGTGGCCCTGCCCAAGGTGGAGGCCGAGCTGGCGGGACGGCCGCCGCGCCGGGTGGTCGCCGTACCGCCCAAGCTGGTCAACATCGTCGTCTGAGCCGCCGCCCCCCATCGTTTACTCCGCGAAAGTGGTACCTCAGAGGGCCACTGGCGCGGAGTAAAGCGTCGGTTATGGTCGCCGCTCGTGAGCGACGACATGCCCGTCTGGGAGCAACGGTTCCGCGCGCCGAGCGTCGGGTTCCCGACCTGGGCGCGCGACGCCCCCGACCGGCTGGTGTTCCCGTCCAACGAGAGCGGCGCCTGGCAGGTCTACGCCTGGGACCGGGGCACGGGTGGGCGGCGACGGGTGACCGACGACCCGATCGGCGTGGCCGAAGGCGCCGTCACCCCCGACGGGGCGCGGGTCGTGTGGTTCCACGACGCCACCGGCGACGAGGTGGGCCGGTGGATGGCCCAGCCGTTCGGCGGGGGTGAGGAGGCGCCGCTGGTCGCGGGGGTGCCGGACGCCTGGAGCGCGGGGCTGGCCATCGGCGACCGGATCGTCGTCGCGGGAACGTCCGACGAGGACGGCTACCAGGTCTGGGTCGCCGAGGGCGATGCGCCCGCCCGGGTGGTGCACTCCCACGCCGAGCCGGTCGCGGTGGCGGGCCTGTCGCGGGACGGCCGCCTGGTGGCGCTGGAGCACTCCGAGCACGGCGACAGCATCCACCCGGCCGTGCGGGTCATCGACCCCCGGACCGGGCGGGCGGCGGGTGAGCAGTGGGACGGCACGGGCCGGGGACTGTCGGTGGCGGGGTGGTCACGGGTCGCGGGTGACCAGCGCGTCGCCCTCGTGCACGAGCGGGAGGGCAAGTTGCGCCCGGCCGTCTGGAACCTCACGACCGGCGAGCGCCGGGACCTCCCCGTGGACCTCCCGGGCGATGTGAGCGTCGCCGGGTGGTGGCCGGACGGCTCGGCCCTGCTGCTGGCCCACGAGCACGAGGGGCGGGACCAGCTCTACAAGATGCCCTTCGACACCGAGGCTTTGCTGGTCGTCGTCCACCCGGCGGGCACGGTCTCGGGCGCGGGGGTGCACCCCGACGGCGAGGTCTGGTACCGGCTGTCCAGCGGGGCCGAGCCGCCCGCCATCCGGGGCGCACGGGACCGGCGGGTGCTGCTGGCCGCCGAGGGCGCCGCGGCGCCGCCGGGCCAGCCCTATCGCTCGTGGCACTTCACCAACCGGCACGGGCAGCCGATCCACGGGTTCCTGGCCACTCCGGCGGGCGACGGCGGCGGGCCGTACCCGGTCCTGATGCACGTCCACGGGGGGCCGACGTGGGCGTACACCGACAGCTTCTCGGCGGAGGTGCAGGCGTGGGTCGATCACGGCTTCGCCGTGGCGATGGTCAACTACCGGGGCTCGACGGGGTACGGCACCGCCTTCCGCGACGCCCTCATCGGCAACCCCGGTTTCCCGGAGGTCGAGGACATCGTCGCCGGCCTCGACGACCTCGTCGCCTCGGGCCTCGTCGATCCCGCCCGGGTGGTGCTGAACGGGGGGTCCTGGGGTGGGTACGTCACGCTCCTGGGCCTCGGGACCGAGCCGGAGCGGTGGGCGGCGGGCGTCGCGGCCGTGCCCGTCGCCGACTACCCCACCGCCTTCCGGGACGAGGCGCCGGTGCTGCAGGCCTTCGACCGGGACCTGTTCGGAGGGGCCCCGGACGAGGTCGGCGACCTGTACGTCGAGCGCTCGCCGCTCACCTACGTCGACCGGGTCAAGGCGCCCGTGCTGATCATTGCCGGCGACAACGACAGCCGCTGCCCCATCCAGCAGGTGCTCAACTACGTCGACGCCCGGCGGGCGTTGGGCGGCGAGGTGGAGCTGTACCGGTTCGATGCCGGGCACGGCTCGATGGTGATGGACGAGCGGGTGCGCCAGATGGCCAAGGAGCTGGAATTCGTCCTCGCGCGGGTCTCCAACACTCCCACATAGTCCCCATTGTCCCCAGCCTCAACCTGAAGTGCATCTCGCGCATAGCCGTTGACCTGCGGTTTTACCCTGTTGGACAACACGATTCGGCCGTGACAAATCGACCGGGCCACCGTTAGGCTGACGCCCTCGTGAGAGCGGAGACAACCGCCGTACCCCGGCAGCGGTTGGCCCTGGCGGCTTTGGCCGCCGGCTTCGCGCTCGCCCTGTTCTTTCTCTTCTTTTCGTCGCCCGCGGGCGCCCAGACGAGCACCGGCGGCTCCGGGAACTCGGGCAACACCGGCGGCGCGGCCGCCACGGGCGGCGCCGGAAGCGGCGGCAACTCGGGTGGCGGCGCCGACGCCGGGTCGGGC
>JBOGIC010000244.1:0-3739 GCA_050744985.1 Acidimicrobiales bacterium | reverse complement strand
CTCCCGCTCCACCACGAGGGAGTGGTAGCGGGTGGCGGTGAACGGCTGCGGAAGGCCAGCGAGCACGCCCTGGCCCCGGTGCTGGATCTCCGACGTCTTGCCGTGGAGGAGCGTCGGCGCCCGGATTATCCGGCCACCGAAGACCTGGCCGATGCACTGGTGGCCCAGGCAGACGCCGAGGATCGGGATCCGTCCCCCCAGCCGCTCGATCACGGCGTTGGAGATGCCGGCGTCCTCGGGCCGGCCCGGCCCGGGTGAGATCAAGACGGCGTCGGGGGCGGCGGCAGCGATGTCCTCGACGGTGATCTGGTCGTGGCGGTGCACCTCGGGCTCGGCGCCGAGCTCACCCAGGTACTGCACGAGGTTGTAGACGAACGAGTCGTAGTTGTCGACGACCAGCACCCGGACGGCCATAGATCCGACCGTAGCGGAGCGCCTACGCTGGCGCGATGGCCAAGCCGAAGGGGAACAACCGGTCGAGCGGCCGGGCCGAACCGCGGGGGTCGAAGGGCGCGGAACCCGAGATCAACGCCCCCGGAGTGGCCCGCCCGAACGCCAAGGACGCCGCCGCCAAAGCCGTCGCCAAGCCGCCCGGCAAGTCGTCGAGCAAGTCGTCGAGCAAGCCCGCCGACCGCAAGCCGGCGTCGGGCCCGCGCCCGAAGCCGGCGCCCACCAAGCGCACCACCCCGTCACCGACCGGCCGCTACACGCCGCCGATCCCCAAGTCCGAGAAGGTCAGCCCCCTCTGGGTGCCGATCGTGATGTTCAGCTGCCTGGGCATCGGGATGGCCATCATCATCCTCAACTACGTGAACGTCCTCCCGGGCAGCGACCCCAGCAACGTCTACCTGATGATCGGCCTCGCCCTCATCACGATCGGCTTCATCACCGCCACCAAATACCATTAACTCGCGAAAGTGGTACCTCCACGGGCCAACGGCGCGGAGTAAACCGGTCGTGGGGGTTTCCACAGGGTGGGGACAACCGGTGGTCAGTCGTAGGGGCCGGCGACAAGGTCCATGTCCTCCTGGCAGTGGCGCGGCGGGGCGGGGAGCTCCTCGCTGGCCTGGATCATCTTGACCTCGGTCAGGCACACCGAGCAGCGGTAGCGCAGGTTGACCTTGCGCATCTCACCCGGCTCCGGCGGCGGGTGGGTGCGGGCCAGGCCGCCGAGCATGATCATGCCGATGCGCATCAGCACCATGAACGCGGCGAAGGCCACGACGATCTTGAGCAGCAGCCAGAGCACGACGCTCAGGCCATCCGCTCGATGATCGTGGCATTGGCCATGCCGCCCCCCTCGCACATCACCATCAGGCCGTAGCGGGCGGCGCGCCGTTCCAGTTCGGCGACGAGGGTGGCGAGGATCCGCGCCCCGGACGCGCCGAGCGGGTGGCCCAGGGCGATGGCGCCGCCGTTCACGTTCACCCGGTCGAGGTCGGCGTGCACGTCCGCCGCCCAGGCCAGCACCACCGACGCGAACGCCTCGTTCACCTCGATCAGGTCGATGTCGTCCAGGGTGAGGCCGGCCCGCTCGAGCACCTTGCCCGTCGCCGGGATCGGGCCCGTGAGCATCGCCACCGGGTCGACGCCCACGACGGCGAAGGCGACGAACCGGGCGCGCGGTCGCACGCCCAGGTGCGCCGCCCGCCGCTCGCTCATGATCAGCGCCGCCGCCGCCCCGTCGCTGATCTGCGACGAGTTGCCGGCGGTGACCCGTCCGCCGTCTTGGACGAACGACGGCTTGAGGCCGGCCAGCGCCTCCAGGCTCGTGTCGCGGCGGATCCCCTCGTCCGCCTTCATCTGCACCTTGCCCCGCTTGCCCTCGACGGTCACGGGCACGATCTCGGACCGGAACCGCTTCTCGTCGGTCGCCGCCGCCGCCCGGCGATGGCTCTCGAGGCTGTAGGCGTCGAGCGCCTCGCGGGACAGGTCCCAGTGCTCGGCGATCGCCTCGGCGGCGAGGCCCTGGGGCACCAGACCGCCGGTCGGCTGGTAGCGCTGGGTCACGCGCGGCCCGAACGGCATGCCCGGCCCGTTGACGATGCTCGACCCCATCGGCACGCGGGTCATGGACTCCACTCCGCCGGCCACGACGACGTCGTAGGCGCCGGCGATCACGCCCTGGGCGGCGAAGTGGACCGCCTGCTGGGACGAGCCGCACTGGCGGTCGACGGTCGTGCCCGGCACCGACTCGGGGAACCCGGCGGCCAGGACGGTGTTGCGGGCGACATTCAACCCCTGCTCGCCCGTCTGGGTGAGGCACCCGAGGATGACGTCGTCGATCACGGCGGGGTCGAGCCGGTTGCGTTCGACCAGCGCCCGCAACGGCTCGGCCGCCAGGTCGACGGGGTGCCAGTCGCGCAACTGCCCGTTGCGCCTGCCGACCGGCGTGCGCACGGCGTCGATGATCACCGCGTGGTCCATCGGGGCCAGTTTTCCATGAGGCTGCTCTTATGCTGCCGGGCGTCGTGGAGACGGTCCGGGATGTCCTGGTCTTCGCCGTCGGGGTGGTCATCGTGGCCCTGACGTTGGGCTCGGCCGTGCGGACGGTGGTGCTGCCCCGGGGCGTTCCCGCCAAGCTGGCGTCGTTCGTGTTCATCACGATGCGCCGGCTGTTCGACCTGCGGCTCAAGCGGGTCGACTCCTACGAGAAGCGCGACCGGGTCATGGCGCTGTACGCGCCGCTCAGCCTGTTCATGCTGGCCGCCCACTGGCTGTTCCTTGTCTTCTTTGCCTACGGGCTCATGTTCTGGTCGCTCGGCGTGCGGCCGGTGCGGACCGCGTTCATCGAAAGCGGCTCGTCGCTGTTCACCCTCGGGTTCATCCGGCCCGAGGACCTCCCGGGCGTCGGGCTGGTCTTCACCGAAGCCGGGCTCGGCCTCACGCTGGCCGCCCTGCTGATCACCTACCTGCCCACGCTGTACACGGCGTTCTCCCGGCGGGAGGCGATGGTGACGGCGCTCGAGGTGCGAGCCAACACGCCGCCCTCGGGCATCGAGATGATCCTGCGCTTCTACCGGATCAAGTGGCTCGAGGAGCTGGGCGAGGTCTTCGCCGAGTGGGAGACGTGGTTCGTCGAGCTGGAGGAGACCCACACGTCGCTGCCCGCGCTGGTGTTCTTCCGCTCGCCCCAGCCCGACCATTCGTGGGTGACCGCCGCCGGCGCCGTGCTCGACGCCGCCGCCCTGCGGCTGTCGTGCCTCCCCGGCCGGGAGCCGCGGGCCAGCCTCGCGCTGCGGGCCGGCTACATCGCCCTGCAGCGCATCGCCGGGTTCTTCGGGATCCCGTTCGACTCCGACCCCAAGCCCGACGACCCGATCGCCGTCGCCAAGGAGGAGTTCTTCGAGGCCTACGACCGCCTGGCCGACGAGGGGATCGAGGTCGTGCCCGACCGCGAGCAGGCGTGGCTGGACTTCCGGGGCTGGCGGGTGAACTACGACCGCACGCTCATCACCCTCGCCGCACTGGTGATGGCGCCGTACGCGCCCTGGTCGTCGGACCGCTCCGCGTTCTTCCGGGCGCGGGTCTTGCGGCGGCCTGCGTGGCCTGAACGCCGTGGTCGTCCCGGCCGGTGATCTCGCCCGAGAAGCTGCGGGGGGCCTACTTCACGCCCGAGCCGGTGGCGCGCTTCCTGGCCGAATGGGCCGTGACCGGGCGTGGAGCGCACGTGCTCGAGCCCAGCGCGGGCGACGGCGTCTTCGTCCGCGCCGTGAGCGCGATGCTCACGGCGCCGGGC
>JBOGIC010000243.1:0-6253 GCA_050744985.1 Acidimicrobiales bacterium | reverse complement strand
CTCCTGGCGCGCTACGGGGTGGCGGCGTGACGGGCGGCGAAGTCCGCGACGAGCGCGGCGCAGGCCGCGGGCCGGTCCAGCGGCACGGCGTGGCCGGCGCCCGGGACCCACGCCGTGGTCGCGTTCGGCCCGATCCCGCTCACCATGCGCTCGGCGATGTCGCGGAACTTGGCGTCCTCCTCGCCGACGATCAGCAGCACGGGCATGCCCAGCTCGCCCAGCCGGTCCCACAGGGAATCCTGCGTGCCCGTGCCGAGCGTGCGGAGGGCGTAGGCGAGCCCGTCGCGCGGATTTTCCTTGCGGGCGGCGAGGTCGGCGGGCCGGGGCCGGCTGGTTTCGAACAAGGGCTGCGCGAGCCACTTCTCGAGGAACCCGTTGGTGTCGCCGTTCTCCAGGTCCTTCGCCAGGCGCGCGTCGGCCCGGCGGCGTTCGTCCCGGACGACCGGGTCGGCCAGGCCCGGCGACGCGCCGATCAGCACGAGCGAGCGCACGACGTTGGGCCGGTCGAGGGCCAGGCGCAGGCTCAACCGTCCACCCATGGAGTAGCCGGTATAGATGGCGCGCCCGCCGGCGTCGCCGATGGCGGCGGCGGTCTCGACGAAGTCCAAACGTTGCTCGGCCGAGCCGCCGTGGCCGGGGAGGTCGACGCGCACCACCTCGTGCCGGTCGGTGAGGGCGGCGGCCACGTCGTCCCACGACCGGGTCGTCTGCGTGAACCCGTGGACCAGCACGATGCGGCGGCCGGATCCCTCCACGAGCCGATGGAGCACGGAATGAGTCTCGCGTGAATGGCCCGGACCTGAACACGAGTCTGGCGCGGACCCTGGCCGACGAGTGGGCCCGGGCCGGGGTGCGTGAGGCCGTGCTCGCGCCCGGCTCGCGGTCGACGCCGCTGGCGCTGGCCCTGGCGGGGGACGACCGGCTGCGCCTGTCGGTCTTCCTCGACGAGCGGTCGGCGTCGTTTTTCGCGTTGGGTGCGGCGAAGGCGTCGGGTCGGCCCGTCGTGGTGCTGTGCACGTCGGGCACCGCCGCCGCCAACCTCCACCCGGCGGTGATGGAGGCGTTCCACTCGCGGACGCCGCTGCTCGTGTGCACGGCCGACCGTCCGCCCGAGCTGCGCGACACCGGCGCCGGCCAGGCCGTCGACCAGCTGAAGCTGTTCGGCGACGCGGTGCGGTGGTTCGTCGAGGTCGGTGTGCCGTCGTCGCCGGGCGACGGGCTGTATTGGCGCTCGGTCGCCTCGCGGGCATGGGCGGAAGCGACGGGGCCGCCGGCGGGGCCTGTGCATCTCAACTGCGCGTTCCGGGAGCCGCTGGTGCCGACGGGGGCGCCGCTGGTCGACGTGCCGGGCCGTCCGGCGGGCGCGCCGTGGACCCGCTCGGAGCCGGGCCGGCCCTTGCCATCGCCGGACGACGTGACCGGGCTGGCGTCGTGGGTCGACCGCTCGTCGCGCGGGGTGCTCGTCGTGGGGTGGGGCGCCGGCGTCTCGCCCGCCGTCGTCGATCGGTTCGCGCGGGCGACGGGATGGCCGGTCATCGCCGACGCGGTATCCGGTGTGCGGTCGGGGCCGCTCGCCGTGTCGACATACGACCCGCTCCTGCGGTCCCAGCCGTTCGCCGCACGGATGCGCCCGGATCTGGTGCTGCAGCTCGGCGCGGCGTGCACGAACCGGACGGTGCCGGCCTGGCTGGGCTCGTCGGTGACGCGGGTGCTCGTCGACCCGGACGGCGCGTGGCTGGACCCGCATCGGGGGGCGTCGGTCCGGGTCGCCGCCGACCCCGATGCCCTGCTGATAGGCGTCGCCGAGCACATCTGCTGGCGCCCGGCGAGCAACGAGTGGCTCGAGGGCTGGATGGCGGCCGAGTTGGTGGGGCGGCGGGTCGTCGACGGCCTGATCGATTCGTGGGAGGAGCCGTTCGAAGGCGGCGTGGCGCGCGATGTCGCGGCCTGCATGCCCGACGGGTCGACGCTGGTCGTGGGGTCGAGCATGCCCGTGCGGGATGCCGAGTCGTTCGTGGCTCCTCGCGACGGCCTGCGGTGGGCCGCCAACCGGGGCGCCGCCGGGATCGACGGCTTCGTGTCGACGATCCTCGGGGTGGCGTCGGCGGCCGGCGGTGAGGGTGGCGGTGACGGCCCCGTCGCCGGCCTGCTCGGCGACCTGACCCTGCTCCACGACGCCGGCGGCCTGCTCGGCGCTTCCCGTCGCGGCCTCTCGGCGGTGCTGGTCGTCGTCGACAACGACGGCGGTGGCGTGTTCTCGTTCCTGCCCCAGGCGGGTTTTCCCGAGCACTTCGAGCGGGTGTTCGCCACCCCCCACGGCATCGACCTGTTGGCCGTGGCGGCGGCCTACGGCGTCGCGGGCGAGCGGGTGGCGACGGCAGCCGAGGTGGTGCCGGCGGTACAGGCCGCGAACGCCGCGGGCGGGGTGCGCCTGGTCGTCGTCCCCACCGATCGCGCCGCCAACGTCACCCGCCATCGCGAGGTCTGGGCCGCCGTCGACGCCGCTATTGCCGCGGACGAAACGACATGATATGCAATGCGGGATGGCGCGGGGAGCCAAGCGGATAGCAGTCGCAGCGGCGACGGTCCTCGCCCTCCTGGCCGCCTGCCGCGGCGGCAACGACAAGCTCCTCCCCACCGCGACCGTCCCCACCGCCCCCGAGACGACCACCACGACACTCCCCTACGCCGTCCCCCCCGTGATCGACGCCGCCTACGTGAACCGGGTTATCGACGGCCTCGACGCGATCACCGGTGATGCGAACAGGCTCGTGGTCGAGACGAGGACAACGCCTCGAGAAGTGTTCGACCGGATGCGCGCGATATACGCCCGTGATGAGGATGTCGACCTCCGACTGAAGGATTTCGCAAATGCGGTGTCGAGGGGCTTGCCATATGTGAAGCCAAATCCCGGAAACCGGAAGTCGGTAGTCCGAGAGATACTGTCGAGTAGCCCTAACTGTATTTACGTTCGAGTGAATCGGGACTACTCCAGTCTCGCCTTCGGAGCTGCGACGGACACCACCGAATGGATCGCGATACGGCCGCTCGACAGGGCACGCGACCCTTACGGTCTCAACCCCACGGGTTGGGCTTACGTATTCGAAGGTTTCATTTCGGACCGTGGACGACCCGAGAGAGATCCATGTCTCGCATGATGCGGGTAGGAATAGCGACGGTACTTGCCGCCACATTCACCGTGACCGGCGTGCGTACCGCCTACGCCGGACAGCTCTGCCGTTACGACACCACAACCGGCCAGCCGGTTTGCGTAGGAGAGGAGGAGGGATTTACGGATGGGTCGACGCGAACGGTCAGCGCAGGTGGCGTGACCTATGTGCCCTACGCGACCGTCGCCACGGGTCCGGATGGACAACCATGCGTGGCGACCGCTTGGCGGCCTGAGGGATCTCCTCCGTCGGGTACGGCGCCGGGAGAGATCCGGCTTGGTGGCCCGGGAACCGGTACGGAGGAGAACAGCAACCTCTACACCACGCATCCCCCCTGCCCGCTGCAGCCGGGTCAGGATGCCAGTCAAGACACGCCCCAGGCCTACGCCGCCCGGTACTGGGAAACGGTCCCACTGCCCAAGCCGAGGCCGTACATCGCACCGGGGTGGGCGATCGTCGGGAAGCTCGGCTACCTCGAGACGAGAGGCGAGCTGACCAAGACGTTCACCGACCCGAACACGCCGTTCGGACCGTTGGAGATCGTCGCCACCGGCCGGTACTACGTGGACTGGGGCGACAACGAGGGGTCGGGGCCACACAGCTTCGAGGGCAAGCCCTGGCCAGAAGGCCAGATCACCCACGATTACATCTGGGCGGGCACCTACGACATCGTCGTGACCGAGCGCTGGACGGCTACGTGGCACTTCGGCTCGCGCAGCGGCGTTCTGCGCGAGTTACCAACGACTGGGCGCATCGATGACTTCGTCGCCCGCCAGATCCAGGTGGTCGTCGGGGTGCCGTAGCCCGCGGAGTGTCGCGTCGTCGAGGCTGCCCCGCCTATCGCAAGTATGAGCCGCTGACAACCGCAGGCCATCCCTGAAAGGAGCGCCCCAAGCCGGCTCGAAGAGTCGGCACTTCTGCTCTGCCCTTGGAGGGCGCGCTTGTGGCGGGGGCCGGTCGCGGTCTGCTGGAGCCCGGGGAGCGACGAGTAGGTCGAGGACTCGATGGCCGCCGAGTCGGCGGGCCGGCGTCGTCGACGGCCTGGTCGACTGGTGGGAGGAGCCGTTCGAGTGGGCCGCGTGGCACGTGACGTAGGCTGGCGTGGATCAGGCCAGCACTCGGTACCCGACCCCCAGGTCGTGGGCGCTGTCGCGAAGCAGGTCCGATCCGACCGCCACCCGAAGTTCGGTGGCGGCCACCAGCCCGTCCGCCAGCGCCTCGGCGTTGAGCATATTCAGCGGTCGGCGTACCGCACGAGTGGCCATGACCGGCGCCACGATGCGGAAGCCGAGCATCCCCACGTCGTCGGGTAGCCGCCTGATCGACGCCAACGTGGCGTCACGAGCGTCCTCTCCGAGACTCTCCAAGCGGGAGGACAGCGACCCGGCGAGGCCGCTGGCGAGCACGGCCCGCGCCCCGCGGTAGTACCAACAGCCGGTCGTGTACACCGCCTGGGGCCGCCACCGCGTCCCGGACGACCGGCGAGGCGATGCCAGCGAGGAGGTCGAGCAGTAGGTGATCGTCGATGACAACGGTCACCGGCGCCAGGAGCCGCTACTGGTCGCCGAGGTCGGCGTCAGTCGTGGCGAGGTCGGCCACGGCGTCGGAGTAACCCCCCTCGCGGACCCAAGAGGCGACGATCTCCGCCGCTTCGGGCTATAGCGCGCTGGGGGGCGGCGACCATAGGCGCTTCGGGAGCTCGCTGCTGGACGCTGCCAGTTCTCGGGCACGCGCGAGGGCAGCCATCAGTGCCGGGTCCACGGGGAGCCTCGTTGCCATGCCTTCATGGTAGAGCTGCGACAAGCCACGCCGTCGGGGCAGGGTGGGCGGCGACTCTTGGCGCCGCATTACCGGGCGCACCTGCTCGTGCCGTTTCCGGGCGTGTAAAGACGGCGGAACCCGGTCAGCGCCACTTGAACCTTCGTCACATTGCTGGGGTCCCTGACCGGCGAGAGGTATGGCGTGGGCCGTTTGAGCCCGGCGCAAGAGCGCGGCGCGCGGTTTGCGGCCTGCTCAGTTCAGTGTCGCCGGCGCCGCGGATGTGTCCGTCCTGTCGGACCGATCCGACACTCGGCCTCGGGCGGTTACCGTGACGGGTTGTGGCAAAGCGATCTCCGCGTCTCGATGATTTGGTCGACAGGTTCAACGAGAACCGCTGGGTCAAGTTTGGAGTCGTTGTTGGTGGACTCGTGACGCTCGCGCTCTTCCTGCTCTCGGTCTTGACCTGGGCGGGCAGAGACCAAGGCGATAGCGAAGGACGTCAGTCGGCGAATCCACCAGGACGCTTGCAGGCCACAACCTCTCCTACGTCAAATCCGAGTACAACATCCAGGGACACTTCATCGGGTGCTACATCGACCACTAGAACCAGTACGATTGCGCCAAACCCTCTCCGATACCTTGCGGAACTCTCACCTGTAAGTGGCTTCACCCCGAGGACTTGCGCCTGCAGTCTTAACGGAGGCGTGTACTCAAACAGCGTCATGTTTGAATTCCTGAACGATGGACGCCGGGAGCCAACAGGTTACGATATTGGTCGGCGCTACCGGCGATTTCGTGCAACAATTGGTATGCGTGACGACTCACCGGCCACATCTTCTGCCTCCTTCGTCGTACTCGCTGATGGTCGACCGGTCTATGATCAACTCGTGAGGTGGGGCTCTACCGCAGTGGTTGACCTGGACATCTCGGAGGTGCTGCGCATCGAGATACAGAACGGCGTGCCGGAAGGCCTCCGAGGGCAGGCATATGTCGTTTGGGGTAACGCCCAGCTCCAATAAGAACGCAGTCAGCCAAGCACTCAGCGTGTCGGCTTGACTCGCCGAGGGGTCATTCGCTGCTAATCCTGGAACGCCACTCGATCAACGGGGTGCGATATGGTGACTCCGGGGCCACGGTGAGCGAGAGCGCACCGCCCGAGACGCCAGCCGAGCGCCTCGAGAACATGGTCAAGTCCTGCGAGCCGTCGATGTATCGAGAGTCGGTTCGAGTGTGGGCCGCCACGCTTGATGAGCATGACGGCGACGTGCAGCGTGAAGACGTGTTGATGGGGATCCGTATCACGGCCGCGGCCTCGGCCTGTT
>JBOGIC010000242.1:0-6775 GCA_050744985.1 Acidimicrobiales bacterium | reverse complement strand
GGCCGGGCTGGTCGAGGCGGGCGGCGCGCCGGTCCTCGTCGGCCGGTGCACCCGCGACGCGCCTACTCCCTACGAGCCGTTCCTCGAGGCCCTCGGCCCGACGCGGGCTGATCGGTCGGGCTCCTGGTTGGCCGACCACGCCGCCGGCCCGCGCTCCCGCCTCGTAGCCGCAATCGCCGCCGCCGTCCACGACGGCCGCGAGACCCCAGTCCTCCTGGTGCTCGAGGATCTCCACTGGGCCACGGCCTCGACGGTGCTGGTGCTCGACCGCCTGGCCCGCCAGCACCCCTCGCCGCCGCTGCTGGTCGTCGCCACCTACCGCGACTCCGCCATCCAGCCCAACCACCCGCTGAGCCGGTTCCTCGGCGACCCGCTGCTCCCGCGCCCCGTCCGGATCTTCCTCGACAGCCTGCCGGCCCCGGCGGTGGCGACGCTCCTCGTCGACCGTGCCGCCGTCGCCGGCCCGTCGGCCGCCTCGCTGGCCAGCGCCTTGTGGAAGGCCACGGAGGGGCACCCGCTGGTCCTCACCGAGCAGATCAGGGAGCTCGCCGCCGCCCGCGGGCTCGCCGGCGGCCGGGTCGACTGGCGCCGCATCGACAGGATCGGCATCGCGCACACCGTGGACGAGCTCGTCGGGCGCAAGCTCCGCGCCGGCGGGGCCCGTATGCGGGCCGTGCTGGAGGTGGCCGCCACCATCGGGCCGGTCTTCGATTCCGGGCTCGTCGTCGAGATCTGCGGCTGGCGGGACGAAGTCGCCGGTGCCGCCCTGAGCAAGGCCGTGGCGTCGTCGCTGGTCGCGCCCGTCGACGGCCCGCCAGGGCGGTACCGGTTCATTCACGACATGGTCCGGGACGCCGTCTACGCCGGGATCGGCGTCAACCGGCAGGTGCGGCTCCAGCGCGAGCTGGCCGACGTGCTCGAGACGCCTGCGCACGCCGGCGGCGTTTCTCCCGCCGTCCTGGTGCACCACCTGGCGGCGGCCACGCCCGTGGGCCGGTCACCGGAAGCGGTGGACCACGCCGTGGCGGCTGGCCGCGCCGCCATGGACCTCCTGGCCTTCGAGGAGGCGGCGGCCTACTTCGGCCAGGCCCTCGGCTTCCTCGGCGGCGGTGGCGACGACCACGCGGCCGGTCGCCGCTGCGACCTCCTCATGATGCTCGGCGACGCCTACCACCTCGCGGATGAATCCGCCCGAGCCCGGCAGTCGTTCCTCCAAGCGGCTGCCATCGCCCACGGCCACAAGGACGGCCCGAGACTGGGGCGGGCCGTCCTGGGCCTGGGCGAGGCGCTCGAGACCTGGGGCGCCGACAGCCTGCTCATCGGCCTCCTCGACGACGCCGTCGAGGCCAACACGGCCGACCCCTCGCTCCAGGCCATGCTGGTGGCCCGGTTGGCGCAGGCCTGCGCCGCCTTCGACTCACCCGACGAGCGCAAGGACCACAGCGACCGGGCCTGGGAGCTGGCCTGGGACAGCCGCGACCCCGACACGATGGGCGCCGTGCTGCGGGCCCGCCACGAGGCGCTGTCGTCCCCCGACGACCTCGAGGACCGCGTCGAGATCGACGGCGAGCTCGTCGCCATGGCGAAGTCCAGCGACGACCCCCGCCTCACCCTGCTGGCGCACGGTTGGCGCGTGGTGGACCTGCTCGAGCAGGGCCACGTGTCCGACGCCGACGCCGACCGCCGGATCCACGCCGATGCCGCCGGGCAGTCCGGTGACGCCCGCCACGTGCGCGATGCCGCGCTCTGGGCCGCCACCTGGGCCATGCTCGCCGGCCGTCCCGACGAGGCATCGACCCACATCGACGAGGCCCTCGAGCTGGGCGAGCGGATCCACGACCCGGCGAGCTCGTCCGCCTACTGGACCCAGCAGTTCGGCCTGCTGCTCGACTGGGGCACCGACGACGAGCTCGACGGTCTGCTCGACGTGTGGCGCGAGGTCGTCCGTAGCCACGACCGGACGCCCGTGTGGCGCTCGTCGCTGGCGTTGCTCCTGCTGCGCCAGGGCCACCACGAGGAGGCGAGGAGCGAGCTGGACGACCTCGTCGCCGAGGAGGGGGCCGACCTGGCCCTCGACCGCGACTGGCTGCCGACGGTGGCGGCCATGGGCGAGGTGGCCGCCGTCCTGCACGACCCGCGGGCGCCATTGCTCGCCGGCCTCCTGTTGCCCTACGCCCGACGCCTCGTGGTGGTCGGCCACGGGCTCGCCTGCCGCGGCTCGGTCGCCCGCGTGCTGGGCATGCTCAACGCCACCGCCGGGAAGTGGGCCCAGGCCGAGCGCCACTTCCAGGCGGCGCTCACGATGCACGAGGCCGCGGGCGCGGTCGCGCTGGTGGCGCGCACCCGCAGCGACTTCGGCCGGGCGCTGGCGGCCAAGGAAGGTGGCCCGCTCCACATCGGCCGGGTCAAGACCACCCTCGAGCAGGCGGCCAAGGAAGCGGCCCGCTGCAAGATGCCGCGCCTCGTCGCCGAGACCCGCTCCGCCCGCCGCCGCGTCGCTTAAGTTCTTGTAAGCCTGAACCACCGATCCGGTGGCCATGGCTTACGAGAACGCGAGAGCGGGAGGCACAAACCCAGTGGCCGAGTTCATCGCCTGCATGCCGAGGCAGTTGCCGTCCGACAAGGCCATTCCGGCCGCAAGCACGGCGGTACGGATCAACCCCGTCAACAACCCGCCGGTCGAGCGCATCGCCAGCCTGGCCCCGCAGGCGGCGCTGAAGCCGGCGTTCATCGCCGCCCTGACGACGAAGTACTGGCACAACAAGCGCGGCGTGCGCCTGACCGTCGGCTTCATGGACAGCTCGCCGGCCGACTTGCGCGCCCGCATCGTGTCGCACCTGAACGCCTGGGGGACGACGGGCAACGTGGTGTTCACCGAGTCGAACACCGACCCCCAGGTCCGGATCGCCCGGGAGGGCGGAGAGATGGGCGGCTACTGGTCGTACCTCGGCACCGACATCCTCCACATCGAGCCCGACCAGCCGACGATGAACCTCGAGGCGTTCACCATGCAGACCCCGGACGAGGAGTTCCACCGGGTCGTCCGCCACGAGGCCGGCCACACGCTGGGCTTCCCGCACGAGCACATGCGCAAGGACCTCGTGGCGCGCATCGACGTCCAGAAGGCCATCACCCTGTTCACGGCCACGCAGGGCTGGAGCGAGGCCGAGGTGCGCGCCCAGGTGCTCACGCCCCTCGAGGAGCGGTCGCTGATCGGCACGCCCGCCGACCAGATGTCGATCATGTGCTACCAGCTCCCCGGCTCGATCACCACGGACGGCCAGCCGATCGTCGGTGGGCTTGACATCGACGAGAGCGACTACGAGTTCGTCGCGCGCCTGTACCCGAAGGACCCGGCACCCACGGCCTGACGCGGGGGCCGACCGGCGCCGCATGTGCGCCGGGGCCCGGTGATCCGCGAGACTGTGGATAACCGGCTTGGGGCGAAGTGGGGGCCAGGCCGGCCACGCACGCATGGCCAAAAACTTGCAGGGCATCCCAGGTGTGGGTGGCGGACGCCACCGCCGCCGTCCACCGCGCCACAACGACTCATGGGGCGACGCATGGGGCGAGGTCCCCGACCCGCGCGTCCTCGGTCTGACCGAGGCGCCGCGCAAGGCAGTGCACCGACCGGCGCGGCCCGTGAAGCGCCGCACCTTCCGGCCTTTCGACCGCGTGCCCTGGAGCACGGTGGCCATCGGCCTCGGGTGCGTGGCCGTCGGCATCTACGTCTGCAACCTGTTCTGGTCGGCGACCCGCGTCGAAGTGCACGTCGAGGGCATCAGCGACGGCATGAGCATCATGCCGCGGGTGCTCGCCGGCCAGCCGGTCACGTTCCGCCTCGATCCCCACGACCGCATCGACCGCACCCGGTTCCGCGTCGACGGCCAGCCCGTGCCCGACGATGCCGTCGAAACCAACGGCGACACGATCACGTGGAAGCCGGGGTGGATGGACGAGGGCCGCCACCACATCACCCTCGCCGTTCCCCGCCCGCCGATGCTGGATTCGAAATTCGACTGGCGCGTGAACGTCGACAACACGCCGCCCGACCTCGACGTGCAGGCCCTGCAGCCCGCCGCCGCGCTGTGCTCGGAGGTGACCATATCGGGCGAGGTCGAGAAGGGGGCGGCGCTGACCGTCGACGGCCGTCCCGTCGACCACAACGGCACGTTCTCCCTGCGCTACGGCAAGCCTCCGGCCGAGCCGCTCAAGCTGGTGGCCGTCGACGCCGCCGGCAATCAGGCCCACGCCGAGGTGATCGTGCCCATCCGCTACCCCGGTGGCCAGGGCGTGCACGTCACCGCCGCGGCCTGGGCCCATGAGCCGCTCCGGAAGGGCATCCTCGACCTCATCGACGCGCGCCTCGTCTCGGTCGTCGAGCTCGATCTCAAAGACGAGGGCGGCATGATCGGCTACGACACCAAGATCCCCCTGGCCCACCAGGTGGGAGCCGCCTCGTCGGACTACCGCATGAAGGACGCCCTCTCGGAGCTGAAGCGGAGGAACGTCCGCGTCGTGGGCCGGCTCGTCGCCTTCCGCGACCCGACGCTGGCCGAATGGGCGTGGGCCAACAACAAGCGGGACATGGTGGTGCAGACGGACAAGGGCGCGCCGCTGCCGGGTGGGTTCACCAACCTGTTCCATCCCGAGGTCCGCAAGTACAACCTCGACGTGGCCGTCGAGGCCGTGAGCATGGGCGTCGACGACGTCCTCTGGGACTACATGCGCCGGCCCGAGGGTGACCCCGCGGTTATGCGCATCCCGCTCATGCCGCCCGGCGTCACCTCGGCGGACGCCGTCGTCACCTTCCTCAAGGAGTCCGAGACCGCGCTCCACGACCGGTGCGCGTTCCAGGGTGTGTCGGTGTTCGGCATCGCCGCCGACCGCCCCGACGCCGTGGGCCAGGACGTGCCCCGCATCGCTCGGACCGTGGACTACATCGCTCCGATGCTCTACCCGTCGCACTGGACGAACGGGGAGTACGGCGTGAAGAACCCCAACGCCCAGCCCTTCGACATCATCAAGGCCACCCTCGCCGACTTCCAGGCCAAGACGGCCGGCACCGGCACCACGCTCGTGCCGTGGTTGCAGGACTTCAGCCTCGGTGTCACCTACGGGCCCAACGAGGTACGGGCGCAGATCGACGCGTCCGCGCAGCTCGGGATCAAGGACTGGCTGCTCTGGAATCCGGGGGTGCGGTATACGGCGGCGGCGTTGCAGCCCTCCCTCGTGACCATCCGGTCCTGACGGTCACGGCGTTCGGGCCACGCAGGACTTGGCCGCGAGCGCAACGACCACGACCAGTACGAGGGCGAACGCGATCCACGGGGTGCGGCCCAGCCGGCCGTCCTCGGCGCCCGCCTGGAGCACGACCGGTGCGTGACGGCGCTCGGCCACGCCCGGTGCGGGTGCCGCCACGGCCACCGGGTCGCCGGCCGCGGGGGCCGGCCGCTCGACCCGGATCGTGAAGAACGTCGATTGCAGGTCGAGCCGGTCGGCGAGGGTGTGGGCGTCGACGGCCAGCGCATCGGCATCCCCGGTGAACGTGATCTCGAGGGGACGGCCCGACGGGCCCGTCCGTGTCACCGTCACGTCGGCGACCTCGCCCGGGTACCGGGCCACCGCCGCCAGCCGGCGCAGGGTCATCCGCTCCTCCCACGGGTGCGGGTCCTCGGTCGGGTAGGGCACGGCCTGGAGATACGCGAACTCGGGGCTCCCCGGCCCGAAGCCCTCCTCGGCCGTGGCGGAGACGCCGCCGGCGCTCGCCGAGTAGACGGTTTCGGCCAGCCGGCCCTCATAGGTGACGACCTGGCCCGCCGTGGCCGCGACCGCGATGTCCTTGGCCCCCGACTCCGCCGTCTGGCCGGCGTAGACCTGGCACTGCTGGCTGCTGCACAGCGGCTGCCCGGCGGCCGCAAAGCGCAGCGCGTAGGTGCGGGCAGCGATCGCCTGCGCCTGCTGGGCGGCCGCCGGCCACGACGACGGCACCTCGCTGATGCCCCGCAGGTAGTCCTCGACGTCGAGGTGGTTCACCAGCTGGAGCCCGCCGCCGGCCGCCTGCACCTGGACGGTGCCTCGGTACCGCTTGCCCAGCTCCGGCAGGACGACCGACGCGTCGTCGCGGGAGACGGCCCACAGGGCCGAGCCGGCGACCGGCTCGGCCGGCGTCGTCTCCGGCGGCGTCGAGCGCCTCAGGTCGGCGCGGTCCAGCGGCGTCACGCGGTAGCCACCGTCGGACGACACCCGTAGGCTGCCGCCGGGCCGGATGGTCACCGGCAGGCCGGGCGACTGCCCCGCTCCGCCCCGCTCACCGACCTCCCCGCCGCTGGGGAACGAGAGCACGACCTCGCTCACGGGCGCATCGAGGACATTGACCCGCACCGACCCCGACCGCTGGCCGATGGAGGTGCCGGGGTAGAACGTGGTGAGGATGTCGGTGGCGCTGGCTCCCGCCCGTGCCATCGCGTAGGCGCCGTCCTGGGCCATCCCCACGCCGTGGCCGAAGCCTTTCCCGACCAGCACCACCTCGGGCTCGGGGGGCTCCTCCTGGGCGGAGAACCCAGGCGCGGGCGCGATGAGCGTCGCCGCCCCGACGGAGAGCACGATGACTGCACGCAACATGAAGCCGCCGAGGATCGCGCAATTCGGCACCGAAAGGCGGGCGCGCGATAGGAACTGACGGTGACCTACGAGAAGTTGCTGGCGGAGTACGTCGCCATCGGGTTGGAGAAGCAGGACCTGCTCGCCGACCTGATCGGGGAGCGGCCATGGG
>JBOGIC010000241.1:0-3793 GCA_050744985.1 Acidimicrobiales bacterium | reverse complement strand
ATCAGTGGAAACCGACGTCCCCGTAGGTGCTGCAGAGCCCGTAGGCGTTGAGGGCGAGGAACGACGCCACGATGATCGCCACCACCCAGCGCAGCCACAGCGGGCGAGCCGGACGGCCGCCGACGGGTGCCGGCATGTACCAGGCCGGGAGCAGGGCGGGCGTGTCCGTGCCCATGAAGTCGGCGAGGGGGACGGCGTCGGGGTCGACGGGTGTGTCGATGTCGGCCGCGAGGGCGAGAGCGGTCAACTCGTCGTCGGAGATCCGCGTGTCAGGCATCCACGGTGAACGTACACCGGTCGCCGCCGTTTCCTTCCCGACGTCAGCGTTTGTTCATGAGGTGGCGGCGGCCGCCCGGCGTGTGCCCGGGGCGGTCCCGACCACCCCGGCGATGACGACGAGCGCCATGACGGCCGGGAAGATCAGCCACCACAGGCCGAGCGCCGGCAGCGTGCCGACGACGATCAGCACGTCGGCGAGCACGGCATTCGGGCGGCGGCCGGTGCGCCGGCGACTGGCCAGCATGCCGGCGCCGGCGAGGGTGAGCACGCCGATGGCGAGGAGGTAGAACGAGGTCATGGCCCCGGTGATCACCGCCGCGATCGCCACGGCGGCGAGAAGGCCGATGGCGACGCGGGGGACGGCCGTCGACCGGGCCGCCGCCGCCGGCCGCGCCGGCTGGGTGGCGCGCCAACGCATCCACAGACCGGCGAAGATCCCCGCGGCCAGCGCGAGCATGACGATCGGGCCGATCACCCGGCCGGGCATCTTGCCGTTCCCGTCGGCCAAGACCGCCACGGCGGCGGTGACGTTGAACAGGCCGACGAGGACGGCCACAGGCGCGAACCACGCCTGCGTGACCGCCGCCCAGGCGGCGCGTAACCCGGTCAGTGCTCCGTTGCTCATCGCAGTCCCTCTCTTCTCGGCCCGCCGCCACAACAGATCGTCGGCCACGCCGCGCAGTGTGCGCCCGACGACGGCGGCGCCCGTGCCCCGGCCGGCGCTGCCGGCCTGGTGCTCGTAGACATCCGACGCGATCTCGTCCCGCCGGGCGAGGGCCAGGTCGGGCGGCAGGCCGCGCGTGTAGCAGCGGGCCCACCAACGGGCGAAGCCCGGGCCGTTCACGACCCCGCCAGGCCGGGGCGGAAGTCGTACCGGGCCCCCGGCTGTTCGGCGAGCGACGTGGCCAGCGCGCGGGCACCGGCGCCGGTCACGCGGTAGAGGCGGCGGCGGGGGCGCTGCTCGGTGGCGGCCACCTCGGCGTCCTCCCACCGGCTCTCGAGCAGCCCCGCCCGCTCCATGCGGCCGAGCGCCTTGTAGAGCGTGCCGTGGGCGGTCAGGCGGCGGGCGGCCTCGTGCTCCTGGACGGCCTTGGCGATGGCGAACCCGTGGAACTCCTTCTCGCCCGTCCGCTGCGCCTCCACCGCGACCGCGAGCACCGACACCTCCAGGGGGAGCAGGGTGCCCGGTTTGCGTCGCATGAACCCAATTATAGGAAGATATCTGCCTTTGGCAAGGGGGGATCGACCGTGCGTACTGTGCGCGGGTGCCCACGCTGACATCCCGCGGTCTGCGGGCCGTCCTGCTCGACCTCGCCGGCCACAGCCGGTCCGAGCACGTGTCCAACCGCATCCTCGCCGGGGTCCTCGGCCCGTGACGACCATCGACCCGGTCCTCGGCCCCCTCCTCCTCGACGCGAGCATCCAGGCGTACTACGCCTACGACGAGCACAACCCGTCCCGGTGCCGGCCCGACGCCGTGTGCCCTCCGGACGGCTACGAGCTGGTCGACTGCTGGACCGGCGTCGACACCGTCTTCTCCTGGTTGGCTCAGGTGGAGTGCTTCGGGGTCGTGTTCCGGTCCAAGGCCACGCCGCACACCTACGTGTTCGCGTTCCGCGGCACGTACTCCATCCTCGATGCGCTCGAGGACCTGGCTTCGTTGGGGCAGGCACCCTTCGTCCCGCTGCGGTCGCAGGCGGGGCCGGACGACATCGAGGTGGGCAGCGGCTTCTGGAGCATCTACTCGACCGGCACGTCGCCGGGCCCGTCGATGCAGCAGCAGGTGTTCGCCCTGCTGGACAAGTACCAGGCGTCGGGCGAGCCGATCGCGCGCCTGCTGATCGCCGGCCACAGCCTCGGTGGCGCGCTGTGCCAGCTGTTCGCGCTGGATGTGGCGCTGTCGCCCTACGCCAACCTCGCGCCGGTCGTCTACACCTACGCCGGCCCGCGGGTCGGGAACCCCGCGTTCGCACGCGTCTACGACGAGCACATCGGGGTGACCGTCCGCGTGCAGAACACCTACGACATCGTGCCGTGCACGCCGCCCGAGTCGCTCGGCTACCAGCACGCGGGCGACGCCTACCTGATGGCGTTCTACAACGCCGATGCCGGGTGGCTCGACCCCTACGCCAAGCTCTACGACCACCAGGCGCTCAACTACCAGGCCGTCCTGGCCTGCGCCCTCGCCAGCCCCGGGGGCGTCTGTGTCGACGACGCCCTGCCGGTGCCGACCGACGCCGAGACGCTCGTCTCGTCGGAGCCCGACCCCACGACCGTCTGCTCGTTCTGGCCGTCGCCGGCGGCCTCCGGCCGTCACCCGTAAAAAGGACCATCGGCCCTGCCGCGGAGCGACCTCCGGCCCTGGGGGCCGCCGCCCGGGGAGACGACGATCGTCGCATGACGACGACGTTCAACCCCGCGCCCACCAGGCCCTCCCGAGGCTCGGATCCCGACCGCCGGCCGGATCCCGAACCGCCTCCCGGCACCACGTCTCGCGGCGACGGCTGGATGCTGTTCACGGTGCTGTTCTCGGGCATGGCCCTGATCGCGGCCGTGTTCGCAGTCGGTCTCGGTGTCCGCGCCATCGACGAGGCGGAGAACGGCTCGGGCGGCAGCACCCCGGCCGGGAACACGGCGCCGATGACCCAGACCATCCACCTGGGCGAGTTCAGCATCACCCCGGCGGCGGTCGAGATCGGCACGGGTGGGGTCATCACCGTCCACAACGACGGGTCGGTGCCCCACAACCTCGCCATCGAGGGGACGGGGCTGGTGACGCCGATGCTGTCCAACGGCCAGAGTGCGGAGCTGACCCTCGACGGCATCGAGCCCGGCACCTACGTCCTGATCTGCCAGGTGGCGGGGCACGCCGATGCCGGGATGCGGGGCCAGCTGACCGTGACCGCCGCCGGCGGGGCCGCCGCGACCGCAACCGCGCCGATGGCGGGGATGAACCACGCCGCCGGCACCGCGATGTCGAGCGCCGAGATGGACGCGGCGATGGAGCGCTCGATCAAGGCGTTCCCCGCCAAGACCCAGGGCGTGGGCGCCCAGGACCTGGCGCCCACCCTGCTGGCCGACGGGACCAAGCGCTTCGAGCTGACCTCGTCGGTCGTGCCGTGGGAGGTCGAGCCGGGCAAGTTCGTCGACGCGTGGACCTACAACGGCACCGTCCCCGGGCCGACGCTACGGGCCGAGCCGGGCGACAAGGTGGAGGTCGTGCTGCACAACCAGCTCCCCGAGTCGACCGCCATCCACTTCCACGGCCTGACGACACCCAACAGCCAGGACGGTGTCACCTACATCACCCAGCCGCCGATCAAGTCGGGTGAGACCTACACCTACCGGTTCACCGCCCAGGCCACTCCGGCCGTCGGCATGTACCACTCCCACCACAACGCGGTCACCCAGGTGCCCAACGGGTTGGCGGGTACCTTCCTGATCGGCCACCTTCCGGTCCCGAGCGGCGTCACGGTCGCCCAGGAACAGGTCATGATGGTCAACGACGCCGGCA
>JBOGIC010000240.1:0-2233 GCA_050744985.1 Acidimicrobiales bacterium | reverse complement strand
TCGCCTCGCTACCTGCGCAGCGTGCGCGGTGTGGGCGTGATGCTCGTCGACCCCGACGCATCGTGAGAGCCCGACTGGCGCTGACCGCGGCTGCGGTCACGGCCATGATCGTGCTGGCGTTCTGCATCCCCCTTGTCCGGCTCATCCAGACCGTGGCCACCAACCGCGCCCTCGAAGCCGCCAAGCTCGAGTCCCGGTCCCTGGGCGGGGCCATCAGCGCCGTGCCCGGGCAAACGGACACGGTCGCGCAACTCGTCGAGGCGGCCAACGCCGGCAATCCTCGGCCCACCACGGTGTACCTCCCGGACGGCACCGTCTTCGGTCCTCCCATCCCTGTCGATGCCGAGGTGGAGTTGGCTCGCACGGGCCGCTCGTTCACGGTCGCCGCGCCGGGCGGTGGTCGCGACGTGCTCGTGGGGATCGCCGGATCCGACCCCGTCGACACCACGGTCGTGCGAGTGCGGGTCGGGACCTCGCTGCTGAGCCAAGGCGTGGCCAAGGCCACGGCCGTCGTCGTCGCCATCGGTGCCGCCGTGGTGGTGCTGGCCGTGATCCTGGCCGACTGGTTGGCGCGGTCGGTCCTCAGGCCCATGGGCGACCTGCTCGCGGTGACCCGCCGGCTCCAACAGGGTGACCTCGGTGCGCGGGTGGACCCGGCCGGCCCTCCGGAGGTGGCCGAGGTCGGCGTCGCCGTCAACGGGCTGGCCGATCGAGTGAACGTCCTCCTCGCCGCCGAGCGGGAGGCGGCCGCCGACCTGTCCCACCAGCTACGGACACCGCTCACTGCGCTTCGCCTGGACGCCGAGAATCTCCCGTCGGCCAAGGACCGCCTGCGCATCGCCAGCGATGTCGACCGGCTCGAACAGGTCGTCACCCGCGCCATTCAGGAGTCTCGCGACAGCTCGCGCCGTCACGGAGAGCGGGCCGAGCGGGGCGCGTGCGACCTCGGTCAGGCGGTCCGCAACCGCCTGGGCTTCTGGTCGATCCTGGCCACCGACCAGGGCCGCCAGTGGTCGTTGGACGTGCCCCGCGGCTCTCAGCCGGTGGGTGTGTCGCCGCGGGAGATCGACGTGTGCCTGGATGCGCTGCTCAACAACGTGTTCGTCCACACCCCGGCCGGTGCGTCGTTCTCGGTCGTCGTGGTCGGCGGGCTCGGCCGCGAGTGGAAACTCGTGGTAGACGACGCCGGCCCGGGGCTCCCGGGGAACGCCCTACCGACACGGGGCGCAAGCGGCGGGTCGGGTACGGGCCTGGGACTGGACATCGTGCGGCGGACGGCGGAGGCCTCGGGCGGTGGCCTGTCCGCCGGACGGTCGCATCTCGGTGGAGCCCGCATCGAGGTGCGCTTCGGCCCGCCGCCGGCTGTCCGCTGGTGAGCCCACGCCGCCTGGTCGCCTCGTCGCCGGTCAGGACGACCCCGGCGTGGGCGTGGGTACCGGTACGCCACCGTAGGCCCGGATCGGCGAACCGAGGCAGAACGCCCAAACGGGCTCATCCCGCCCCGCTCGGACGAAGTGGACCTCGACGTAGTACGGCCCGGCGTTGACCACATTGACCGCGTAGCCGTTGCTCGGAGTGGCAGAGACCAGCCGGATGAAGAAGTAGCTGTCGCATGTCACGGTGAGCACGCCACCGGCGGTTGCGTACGTCGCCGTGGGAGTGGCAGGCGGCTTGGTGGTTGCCGGGCTGGCCGGCTGTGTGGTCGTCGGCGTCGCCCGCACCGTCGTGGTGGTGACGGCCGGCGGGGCGGTCGGGGACCGAGCGGGCGCGGGCACCGCGGCGCCGGGTGCGGCACTGGTCGGGTCGGAGCGAACCGGCGGGACGGTCGACGTAGACGTGTTCGCATTGGGAGCGGTGATGCCCGGCGCCGTGGCGGCGTCCCCTCCGCCCGGCTGCAGCGCAATCACCACGTCGCGGTGGGCGACGACCGGCGGAGGTCGATCGGTGAGGTTGGCCGCCACCGTCGACGTTCCTGCCCACACGATGGCGGTTGCCGCGCCCGTGACACCGAGCCAGAGTCCTACCGCGACCAATCGGCGGGCCACGCCCATCGTGATGAGGATGCTCCATGGGCGCCCGACCGGGGGCTAAGCGAGGCCTAAATCGCACCAGCCATCCCCATGGCGCCTCGCGGTTGGCGAGCAGTGGCCGGCGTCACCCCACCCGCTGGTAGGCCCTTGCGGGGATATGCGCGCGGCCACGGCGAACGATTCGGGCGTCCTGTGGGTATGCG
>JBOGIC010000239.1:0-4799 GCA_050744985.1 Acidimicrobiales bacterium | reverse complement strand
GGCCGCCACGGCGTTCAGGCCACGCAGGCCGCCACGCCGCCGATGCGGCGGCGTCGCGTGCGTAGTCGGCGAAGTCGCGCGGCGGCCGGTGGAGGGCCCGCTGGACACCATCGGCGAGATACGAGCTGCGGCCGTCGAGCACCTCGTCGAACAGGCCGGCGAGCCCGGCCACCAGGTCCGGCGGAAGTCCCTCGGCCCTCAGCGCGGACACGAAGTCCTCCGACGACACAGGCACGTAGCGCACCTCCCGGCCCGTCGCCCCCGACAGTTCGGCGGCGACGTCGGCGAAGCTGAGAAGGCGAGGGCCGGTCACCTCGTACAGCTGGCCGCGGTGACCGTCCTCGGTGAGGGCGGCGACGACGATGTCGGCCACGTCGTCGACGTCGATGAACGGCTCGGTTACGTCCCCGGCGGGGACGGCCAGCTCGCCGCTGACGACCGCGTCCACCCAGAATCCCTCGCTGAAGTTCTGGGCGAAGAAGCTGGACCGCACGATGGTCCAGTCGGCGCCCGACTCCCGGACCGCCTGCTCGCCGCGGAGAGCACCTTCCTCGTTACGGCCCGACAGCAGCACGAGCCGTCGCACGCCGTGCTCGACGGCGAGGCGGGCGAAGGCACCAACGGTTTCCGCGGCGCCTGGGAAGGCCAGGTCGGGCTGGTAGGTGATGTACGCCGACGTCACTCCATCGAGCACGGGAGCCCACCTGGCCGGGTCGTCCCAGTCGAAGGGCGGTTCGCCCGACCGGGACCCGATGCGGACGGGGAGGCCGCGGGCGGCCAGGTGGTGGGCCACGCGGCTCCCGGTCTTGCCGGTGCCGCCGAGGACGAGGATCGTTTCGGGCAGGTTCGTGGTTTCGCTCATGTCGTGAGTCAACCCCCGAATGGCGAGACGCTCCATAGCTTGAACACTCGAAAACATTCTTGAGCGTCTACACTCCGGCCATGGACGCCCTCGCCGGACTCTTGGAGGGACCGCGTGCCCGCGGCGCCTTCGCCCTGCGCGTCGTCATGGACCCGCCGTGGTCGGTACGGGTGCAAGACCGCGCTCCGCTGTCGGTCGTGGCCATGGTCCGCGGGGAGGCGTGGATCATCGGCGATGGCCGTAAGCCGGTGCAGATGGGGCCGGGGGACATCGCGATCACCCGCGGCCCCGATCCGTTCACCTACGCCGACGACCCGGCCACGTCGCCCCAGGTCGTCATCCATCCCGGCCAGCGGTGCACGACACCCGACGGCGCCGGCATGAGGCAGGCCATGGACCTGGGCGTGCGCACGTGGGGCAACCGTCTCGACGGATCGGCCATGATGCTCGTGGGCACCTACCAGCAGCGCACCGAGATCGGCCAGCGCCTGTTCGACGCTCTCCCCGACCTGCTGGTCCTGCCGCACGACGCCTGGGACTCACCCCTCGTCGGGCTGCTGGCCGACGAAATGGCCCGGGACGAGCCGGGCCAGGAGGCGGTGCTCGACCGCCTCGTCGACCTGCTGGTCATCGCCGTGCTCCGGGCCTGGTTCTCGCGGCCCGAGGGTGAGGCGCCGGCCTGGTACCGCGCCTACGGCGACCCGGTCGTCGGCCCCGCCCTACGGATGCTGCAGAACAACCCGGAGCACCCATGGACCGTCGCCGGCCTGGCGTCGGAGGTCGGCGTCTCGCGCGCCGCCCTCGCCCGCCGTTTCACCGAGCTCGTCGGCGAGCCCCCGATGGCGTTCCTCACCGGCTGGCGTCTGGCCCTCGCCGCCGACCTGCTGCGCGAGCCGGATGCGACGATCGGCGCCGTCGCGAGCCAGGTCGGCTACGGCAGCCCGTTCGCTCTGAGCACGGCGTTCAAGCGGGAGCGCGGCCTGAGCCCCCGCGACCACCGGCTCCTGGGAGCGCGTGCCGGAGCGCAGACGTGACCGACAGCGTGCACCCGCGGCGGCACAGGTCCTCCTCCTCCCGCGCCAGATGGCGCGCCGACGGCGCGAGCCAGGCGAAGCCGACCAGGCTGAACGCCGCGCCGACCGCGTAGACCCATCCGGCGTCCGAGACCATGAACCTCGCGAAACCGGCGAGCGCCGCCGATTCGGCGAGCGCGACGCGCAGGAAGAACCGGCGCCGGAAGGCCTCGGCCAGCTCCGGCTCGGTCTCGCCGAGAAGCGGCTGCCCGACCACGCGCGACGCGACCAGGCTCACCACGCCGACGACGGCCACCACGACGACCACGAGCGGCGTCACGCGGCCCGGCGCGCGATCGTCGGTGGCGGCCTGGATGGCCACCACGACACCGATCAGGACGAACGCTCCGAGGAAGGCCAGGAAGAGCCCACGCAACGCCGTGAGACCATCGCCGGGTCCCAACTGCCGGCGGCGGTCGTCGTCCGGCGTCAACCACCGCTCTCGCCCGCCGGTTCCTCGGTCGGCGTATCCCCGTCCGACGGCGAGTCGCTGCCCCCGCCACCACCACCGCCGAGAGCCAGGACCGCCACGAGGATGAGCAGGAGAACGACCGCTGCCACGACGGCCGCAACCCGTTTCTGGACGGCGGTGAAGCTTGTCCGGGCGGGAGGCTCCGCCGGGGCCTCGGCGGGTGCGGGCGCTTCGACGGGGCGGGCCGCCGCCTCGGCGAGGGTGCGGTCGAGCACCGGCAGGAGCCGGGCCAGGTCGGCGGCGAAGCGGCTCGGGCTCAACTCGAGCGCCTGCCGGCGGACGAGCGGCGCCAGCGTCGGCGGCACCTCGTGGGCACGCGGCATTCTCGACTCCCCGACGAGGATCGGGATGACGCGCACGTTGCGGGACAGCGCCGCTTCGATCTCGAGCCGGACGAAGTCGTTGGGGTCGTCGATGCGACGGCCGCCGTCGGGGTCGGTCATGGTCAGCCACTGGTCACCGATCAGGGCGAGCAGGACGTCGCACGATCCGACCGCCGCCGTGATCGTATCGACGAAGTCGTCGCCCGGCTCGATGGAGTCGATGTCCTTGAAGATCTGGGTGGGGCCGTAGTGGTCGGCCAGCCGGTCGAAGAGCCAGCCCGCCGGGTACGCCGTCTCCTCCCGCCGGTAGCTGATGAATATGCCCCGGGTAGCCATGGCGCCGTTTCAACCTACCCGGGCGACCCCCACCCCGGCTTTACTCCGCGCCATTGGGCCTCTGGGGTACCACTTGTGCAAAGTAAACGGCGGGGCGCGGCCAGTCACCCGGGCGGCGGGCAACCGGCCGGCGGGCCCATCGGCACGGTGAGTGAACCCGGCGTCGTGGCGGCCGCCGGGCGGTACTCGACCATCAGCTCGAGGCGCACCCCGTCGTCGTTCCTGGCGAGATGGAGGTCCTCGCCGCCGACGTAGCCCTCGCCCACGCCGAACCGGCGGACCGAGCAATCCTCGCCGTACACGGTGAGGGTCCCGCTGAGCACGAACACCGAATGGATGGCACCCGGGTGCCGGTGCCAGCCGGTGGACTCACCCGGCCGATAGGTGGCGAAGACCGGCCGGTCGGGGAAGGCGGTCGCACCCGCGGGGGCGGTCGTCGCCGCCGGTTCGCTCGACCCGAGGTCGCCCCGCAGGAAGGGGACGCTCAGGCCCACGAAGGCGATGACCAGCGCCGCCAGACCCGGGGCGACGAGGCCCCGGAAGAGCATGCGCTCGCGTCGTGGCAGGCGGCCCCAACCCAGCCCTGCCTGCGATTCGGTGATCTGGTTCCGTGCCGCCGTGGACAACCTGATCGCCCCCTTGGGGTTCGAGGTGCTCGCGGCCAGCATGCCTGGCGCGACGGGGCCGCGAAAGGGTGCTGACCCCTCTCTTGGCCACGCGTGCTAGCACCACCCGGGTGTACGCGTCAGGTCACTCGTCGGGATCCTCGATGGCCATCGCGACGACCTGCTCACGCGACGCCTCCATGTTGTGCAACCGGCGGCCATGCTCCTGCGTCGCCGCCACGACGGTGTCCTCGTCGCCCGCCGTCTCCCATCCACACACGCAGCGCACTCGCATCGGTACCTCACCCCAGGTTGCGGAACGGTTCGGGAATGTACGCCGCCAGCGCGTCGTGCCATGCGGCGGACAGCCGGGACCGCACGACCGCGTCGTCCCGGGCCAGCCACGCCAGATGACGGATGGCGTGTTCGAGCACCTGGCCGGTCGCGATGGCCGCCGGCGCCGCCGTCGCGCCCGATCGTGCGAGATCCACCCGCCCGACCGGCGCGGCCGCCATCGTCCCGATGAGGTCGCGATCGATGACCACGAAGAAGGTGAGGATCACGCCCTGGTCGCCCTGACGCCACGAGGTCGAGTGGACGAGCTCGGGGTCCCCGATCGCGTCGACGACCAGGCGACGGACGACGTCGACGGGGTGATCACCGGCGGCCTTCTCGATGTACCACGGGCCGGCACCGCACGGGCCCGTCAACTCGACGGTCCCGTCCCGCAGCGCGAGCACGAACACCTCGATGAGCACCGGGCCCTCGACGTCGATGCCCGCGAGCGGATCGTCGGCCTCGGACATGGTCAATTAGCCAGCGACGCACCGGTTGGCATCGAACCAGGCCTTGTCGTCGTCGGCGTGCCGATCGACCAGGAACGCGAGCGTCTCCGGGGGCAGGCTCATGCGTACCGGTCGTGGCGGCGCAGCCAGGCCATCGGCCACTCGAGCCCTCTCTCGTCGCGACCCTTGGGCGCCAGGTCGAGGAGCTGGTAGGCGCTGTTGATCGCGTCGAGCCCCCGGGAGTAGGTCGAGTACGTGTGGAACACCTGGCCACCCTCCTGCAGGAAGGCGCTGAGGCCGGGCGACTCCTCGGGCGGGCGGGGCTGGTGGCGGAAGTTGTACT